>CBDTXN010000007.1:0-30750 GCA_965364455.1 uncultured Flavobacteriaceae bacterium | reverse complement strand
TAAAAACTCTGATAAGAAAACCCTGGTTAATCTGATGCATGTGAATAATGAGATCGGAAACATGTTAGACCTTAAAAAGACCGCCGAGCTTATTAAATCTTACGATGCTTTATTCCATTCAGACACCGTACAATCCATAGGCCATTTTGATCTTGATCTTACTGAAATTCCGGTAGATTTTACCGCCGTTAGTGCACATAAATTTCATGGACCAAAAGGAGTTGGTTTTGCATTTGTAAGAAGCCATTCAGGTTTAAAGCCACTTATTTTTGGAGGAGAGCAGGAGAGAGGTCATCGCGCCGGGACAGAAGGTGTACATAATATTGTCGGTTTGGAAGAGTCAATTAAGCTGGCTTATGAAAACCTTGAAGAGGAAAAGGAATATACACTTTCATTAAAAAGGCATTTTATTGAAGGCCTTAAAAGGGAAATTCCAGGAGTTAAGTTCAACGGAGCTTGTGAAGACCTTGAGAAAAGTACCTATACTTTGATTAATGTTTGTTTGCCGGTGAGCCAGGAGAAAGCCTTGATGTTGTTGTTTCAGCTGGATCTCAAAGGAATTGCCTGTTCTAAAGGTAGTGCCTGCCAGAGTGGAAGTGAACAGGGATCACACGTGCTTAATGCATTCTTATCTGAGGAAGATAAAAAGAAACCATCTCTTAGATTTTCTTTTTCTAGATACAATACTAAGGAGGAGATAGATTATGTGGTAAAGACACTTAAAGAGTTTATTGAGAGTTAAAAAGATCTCAATTCTGAATAAAAACAAAAAAGCTGAACCAACTGGTTCAGCTTTTTTGTTTTGGATATACGTCTATCTGGACTTAATTTATTTTCTATGAAAGGTAGCAGTATAAGTGGTGGTATTCCCTACATTATCGGTTACTATCACTTTCAGGTTATTCTCAGTTTCAGTGAGCACATTGTCTGAAAAATAATGCGTAAGCGTATTGTTCTTATACTCATACTCCATTAAAATGAACTTGCCATTCACGGTTGCACGGTAAGCATCAATTCCGGAAAGATCGTCAGAGATCTTTTCTTTCGGGGTTTCGTTGTTGGATATCCATTGCCCATCATAAAAATTAACCGGTGAAACTTTTGGGGCTATGCTGTCTTTAGCGATAAAGTACTTCCCGAAGGTCCTGGTTCCGGTAGTAAAGCGATTTCCTTTCTTATTGGTAGAGGAGTAAATTGGTTTTCCATTATCTGAAAGCCTGGCAATAAAAAGTTGTTCACGTTCTTCTGCGGGATATTTGCTTACGTCAAAACCAACAGTAAAACTCTTATGCAACGGGATTTCGTCTCTATGCACTTCTAAAATGTCTTCAGAGAAATTAATATCCAGGTAAGCATCTTTATATAGACTTCCTGCCGGGATATACACATCCATGATGTTTCCTTTTGCCGAAAAACCTTCGGAAGCACTGGCCAGATAATCGGTCTCTACCAACTCTCTTTTTTTGATATTATCGCTGATCCTTCCTTTAATAGGAATTCTAACCAGTTTTTCATTTCCCTTAATATCGGTGACCCTAATGGTATATTGATAATCTAAGCTATCTTTTATATTCAGCTTTCCTTCAGAGTCTAGTTCTCCATAAATACTTAAAGGATTTCCCGGGTCTCTGTATAACTTCTGAACCCTGTTTCGGTTATTGGCGTAATACTCATAATCTATAAGCTGGTTTAAATGCCTTGTTTCTGAAAATGAGAATTTATCAAAATCCATTTCAAAAACCTGGTCACCGTTTAGGCTGGCTTCGATCTTAAAAACACCGTTGTGGTTGTAAGCCATATCTTGCTGATCTACAGTAGATATACCAAAGCCTATTTCACCACAAGCTTCAACCTCGCCTGTAGTATAAGTTCCATCATTTTGAGGAATCAATCTTAGCTTCTGGCGGTTCTGGGAATTGTTCACATGCGCATCATCTCCAATGGGATAAGCAAACAGACCTTGAACTAAAGGTTCGCGGGAATCGGCGACGTCCAAACCAAACATTTGGGCGTTCATAGGTCTCTGGCTGCCGTCGCGAATTTCAAAATGAAGATGTGGTCCTCCGCTACCTCCGGTATTACCGCTATAAGCGATCAATTCCCCTTGTTCAACCTTCAGCTCTCCGGGCTCTGGAAAGAGCTCTATTTCGTAAGATTCCTTTTGGTATTGTTGTTTCCTAAGGTACTCTTTGAGCTTTGGCGCCAGCTTTTGAAGATGCCCATAAACGGTGGTATAGCCATTAGGGTGCTGGAGGTATAAGGCTTTTCCGTAGCCATAATGCTGGATCTTGATCCTGCTGATATATCCTTCAGCTGAAGCTTTTACTTCGAGGCCTTCCCTTTGTTGAGTTTTTATATCTAAACCACTGTGAAAGTGATTAGACCTTAATTCACCAAAAGTACCGGCCAGGACAATAGGTACATCAAGCGGATTCTGAAAATAATCTTCAGGAAGGTTATACTGTGCTTGTAAGGAGGAAAAAAATACTAAAAATAGCAGGCTTGTAGCTCTCTTCATAGATCTGGATAAATTCAATTTAAACCTGGGGTAAAGTTAATCAAAGTTATGCCAATATTAAACAGCTTGATAACAGAGAATTATCCAGATTGTTGATTATTATTTTAAAACAGCTAAAAAAGTATTGGGATATTACAAAGCGTATGTTAACTTTGTAGGGGTTCACATTGGTTTTAGCGCTTATGAGTGAAATAACAGAAATAGTTGATAACCTTGAAAATAGAATCAGTAAACTGCTTCATAATTACGATGTTATGAGACGGGCAAATGAATCTCTTAAAGAGGAATTGGCATCTGTTAGATCTGAATACGGTAAACTGGAAGAAGATTTAAATGCTTCTAAAGACCAGATTCAGTCCTTAAAAGCTGCGAACGCAATGCTTGGCAGTACCGACCATAAAAAAGAAACAAAGCTCAAAATAAACAGTCTGATCAGAGAGATCGATCAGTGTATTGTTCAGTTGTCTGAATAATTTGAAATGATGGAAGATAAGCTGAAGATCAAAATATCGATTGCAGACCGCGTATATCCGCTTACTATTCAGCCTAGTCAGGAGGAAGGTTTGCGTAAGGCGGCCAAAAAGATCGAGGCAACGATCAAACAATTTGAGCAAAGTTATGCTGTTAGGGATAAACAGGATGTTCTGGCAATGTGTGCATTGCAGTTCGCTGCCCAAACTGAGCAGAAAAATATTGATAATTCGAGTGAAATGATTGAAGCAGAAGAGAAATTAAGGTCACTTAACGATCTATTGCAGCAGCATTTAAGCTCATAAGTTCTTTAAATAAAATAAGGTTACTGCCTGTATTAGTGCATTATTGGTAAACTCAACACGAATTCTTTAAAAAGGGTGAGTCTAGGTTTTAAAAGCGTGCCGTGTCCTTTTTCGGTCTTACCGGAACAGGAGAGCGGATTCTTGATCAGCTTGTTAGCCCTAAACTTGATTTAAGGAGTTTAATACAATCACAGCTAATACAGGCTTTTTTTATATATCTAAATAGAAGCGAATGGACATACTAATTATAATCATAGCCGCAGTCATTGGTCTGGCACTGGGCTTTGCGATTGCTAAAACCCTTGAGAAAAAGCAGGCCTCCAATACCATTGCCAGTGCAAAGAAAGAGGCAGCTGGAATACTTAAAGAAGCGAAGGCTGAAGGTGAAAGTATTAAGAAAGATAAGATCCTTCAGGCAAAAGAGAAGTTCATTGAATTAAAATCTGAACATGAAAAAGTGATCCTGTCAAGGGATAAGAAGATCAATGATGCTGAGAAAAGGGTAAAAGACAAAGAATCTCATGTTTCCAATGAATTAGGAAAGAATAAGAAACTGAATAAGGATCTTGAATCAAAAATTGCAGATTACGATCATAGGATCAATTATCTTGAGAAAAAGCAGGAAGAGATAGATAAACTTCATAATAGCAAAGTACAGCAGCTGGAAGTTATTTCAGGCCTTTCTGCTGAAGATGCAAAAGCTCAGTTGGTTGAATCTCTAAAAGATACTGCGAAGGCTGATGCGATGTCTCTTATCCAGGATACTGTTGAAGAAGCTAAGCTTACTGCCCAGCAGGAGGCGAAAAAGATCATTATTAATACCATCCAGAGAATTGGAACAGAAGAAGCGATCGAGAATTGCGTTTCAGTATTCAACCTGGAAAGTGATGATGTAAAAGGTAGAATTATTGGCCGTGAGGGTAGAAATATTCGTGCCCTTGAAGCAGCCACCGGGGTTGAGATCATTGTAGATGATACTCCAGAAGCCATCATCCTTAGCTGTTTTGATTCCGTAAGAAGAGAGGTAGCTAGATTATCACTTCATAAACTGGTAACAGATGGCCGTATCCACCCTGCTCGTATCGAGGAGGTTGTGAAAAAGACCAGAAAGCAGATAGAAGAAGAAATTATAGATATAGGTAAGAGAACGGTTATAGATCTTGGTATCCATGGTCTACAGCCAGAACTTATCAAAATGGTAGGTAGAATGAAGTATCGTTCTTCTTATGGTCAAAACCTTTTACAACACTCCAGGGAAGTTGCTAAACTTTGTGGAGTGATGGCAGCAGAATTAGGTTTAAACCCTAAACTTGCAAAACGAGCCGGATTACTTCACGATATAGGTAAAGTTCCAGAAACTGAAACTGAAGTTCCTCACGCGATCCTTGGTATGCAGTGGGCAGAAAAGCACGGTGAGAAACCAGAGGTTTGTAATGCCATTGGTGCTCACCATGACGAGATAGAAATGAATTCATTGCTTTCTCCAATTGTTCAGGTGTGTGATGCGATTAGCGGAGCAAGACCAGGAGCGAGAAGACAGGTACTTGACTCTTATATACAGAGACTGAAAGATCTTGAGGATATTGCCTTTGGATTTGGAGGTGTGAAGAAAGCTTATGCTATCCAGGCAGGTAGAGAATTAAGAGTTATTGTGGAGAGTGAAAAGGTTTCTGATGAGAAGGCTTCAAACCTTTCGTTTGAGATCTCTCAAAAGATCCAGACAGATATGACTTATCCCGGCCAGGTTAAGATCACGGTTATTCGTGAAACCAGAGCGGTGAATGTTGCGAAATAGAATTTATACTTGATTCATACTAAAAAGGCCGTTCGAGAGAACGGCCTTTTTTCGTAGAAAATTTTCTTATAATGTCATTTCGAACCGAGCCAAACAAAGGGAGAAATCTATTCTTATGAGATTTCTCCCTTTGGTCGAAATGACAATGCGATGATCAATTAATCATCATAAATATTAGAATACGAATTTCCTTCCATTTCGAAGAACTTTCCGTTTACATATCTGAAGTGATAATCGAGGTCTGCAATTTCCTTCATATCATCTTCGTCAAGTTGATAACCAGCACTCATTAAGTTTTCCTTGATCCTTTTTTCATTGGTAGATTTCGGGATCACGGCAGTACCTCTTTGCTCACTCCACTTTATAAGGATCTGCCCGGGTGACGCACCATGTTTTTTAGCAATTTTGTTGATCACGGGATTTTCCAGTAGAGACGGTTCATCTGCTGCTTTCATTTCATCAGGTCTGTCGCCACTACCCAATGGAGAATAAGCGGTTACATTTATGCCATTTTTACTACAAAACTCGAGTAATTTATTTTGCTGTAAATAGGGGTGAAGCTCTACCTGGTTCATTTCAGGAGTATGGTCGGTATCTGCCATTAGTTCTTCCAGCTTTTCTATACTGAAATTTGAAACTCCAATATGCTTAACCAGACCCTGTTCTTTTGCCTTCACCATTTCATTCCAGGTTTCGATCAATGGAACTTCCTTCAGAGAAAGAAAATCCTCTGCTTTCTCAGGAAAGCCCACATCAGGTTTAAATGCCACCGGCCAGTGCATTAGGTATAGATCAAGGTAATCTAACTGAAGATCTTTTAAAGTCTGCTTTAAAGCAGGAATAACGTCTTCTTTTTTATGGGCGTTGTTCCATAACTTGGAAGTAACCCAAATATCTTCCCTTTTTACATCTCCATTACCGAAAACTTGAGAAAATGCTTCACCAACTTCGGCTTCATTGCCGTAGGTCGCGGCACAGTCTATATGTTTGTATCCATTATTTAGTGCGATCTTAACCGCTTTGGTAACTTCACCTTTGGCAGACTTCCAGGTACCAAGACCTATCGCATCCATTGTGTCACCATTTCTAAATTTTAATTTCTTCATAATTCAGTTTTTTAGGAAGTTAAGGAATATGGGAAGGAAGAAAAAGCTGATTTTATGCTTTAGCAGAACTTTAATATCTATTTCCTGGGATGGAAGGATTCCATCACCTGTCTTAAATGAGATCTGTCAACATGAACATAGATTTCTGTTGTAGTTATACTTTCATGACCCAGCATTTGCTGTATAGCCCTTAGATCGGCGCCGTTTTCCAGAAGATGTGTCGCGAACGAATGCCTAAAAGTATGCGGACTTATTTTCTTCCGAATTCCTGCTACTTCGGTTAATCGTCTCACAATGGTAAAGATCATTGCGCGGGTTAGTTTATTTCCTCTGCGGTTCAAGAAAAGAGTATCGGTAGCTTCAGGCTTAATATCCTGGTGCACTCTAACCTCGTCTTTGTATATATTTATGAACTTGATGGTGTATTCTGAAATTGGAACAAATCTTTGTTTATCTCCCTTACCTGTTACCTTGATAAATCCTTCTTCAAAGAATAGGTCTGAGATCTTAAGTTCTATCAATTCAGAAACCCTGAGTCCGCAACCGTATAAGGTTTCTATAATAGCGCGGTTCCTTTCACCTTCATTCTTGCTAAGGTCAACTGCAGCGATAATTTTATCTACTTCATCGATAGAAATGGTATCGGGTAATTTTCTACCGATCTTGGGAGACTCCATAAGGTCCAGCGGATTGGTCTTCCTGTAATCTTCAAATACCAGAAAGCTAAAAAAGCTTCTTAAGCCGGAAATAAGCCTGGATTGAGATCTTGGATTCAGGCTTTTTGAGCTATGATAAATAAATTCCTGGATGGTTTTATCACCTATTTTTAGGGGGTCTTCCTGAATATCATTAACATCAAGATAATTGATCAATTTTACCAGGTCAAGGCTGTAATTTTCTATAGAATTCGCTGAAAGTCCGCGTTCAAGCTTTAAATAGTGGCGGTAATCCTGTAGCGCATGGTCCCATTTCATGTGTTAAAGATAACAATTCAGCAATATCAATCTTAGTAATACTTTAGGTTAAGCTAACTTCTTTTTAACAGGTTGAATCCTACTTTTGACGCCGAATTTAAAATTAGAGAATGATGAAAAAGACATTTTTATTAGTAGCAATTGCAATAATTGGTTTCGGTAGTTCTGCAGATGCGCAGGAATACTGGAATTTTGGAGTTAAAGGTGGTGTGAATTTCACCAATATGACTTCAGACGGATTTGAAGATAATAACAGCAGAACAGGGTTTCACCTTGGGGTTCTGGCTGAAATTCCGGTGAGCGATCGTTTTTCTGTGCAGCCTGAGGTTCTTTATTCTACCCAGGGAACTGAAGCGACTAGAGTATTTGCCGGAGATAGAATTGAAGGGGAATACCAGCTAGATTATGTTCAGGTACCTTTAATTGCAAAATTCTATCTTATTGATGGACTTGCTCTAGAAGCAGGACCTTCTTTTAATTTCCTGGTAGAGGAAGAGTATGATTTTGAAAGTAATACTTTGAACTTTGAAACAGATTCTGAATTCGCCAGTACTTTCGAACTTGGAGGTGCATTAGGAGCATCCTACAAATTCAATAACGGATTTTTTGTGAACGGAAGATATGTTCTTGGATTTACCGATGCTTTTGACAGTGACAATTTTGATGATGATGCCATTAAGAACAATGGTTTCCAGCTAGGGGTTGGATTCCAGTTCTAGTTTATTAAATAACCTATGAAAATGTAAAAGCGGAGATGTGAATCTCCGCTTTTTTTGTACTCAACTGTTAGTCAAGTAATTAAAATTGTATATTTAAGCTGAACTATTAAATCAAACCTTATGAAAAAGTTAATTACTCTTATAGCCATTATTGGCTTAGGTCTCACTTCGATGAATGCTCAAAAACATTTTACCTTCGGACTTAACGCAGGAATTCCAGTAGGCGATGTTGACGATTCACATAGTTTTATGGGAAGTGCAGATATTGCTTATCGGGTAGATATTATAAAACTGCTGGACATTGGAGGGGTAGTAGGTTATTCTCATTTTTTTGAAGAAGATGCAAGGGTAGATTTTGGACTCTTTGATGATGATATGCAATTTATTACGGCTGCGGGAACAGCTAGATTAAGGATCCTGGCAATCCTCTTTGCTGGTACAGATCTTGGTTACGCAATCGGTGTTGGTAGTGGTTCTGATGGAGGTTTCTATTTAAGACCACAGGTAGGTTTAAATCTGGGTATTGTAAATGTCCTCGTTTCTTATTCTAATATATCAGCAGATGATGGTAACGTAGCTTCTCTTAACGGAGGGGTGGAGATCAAGTTCTAATTTGAGATTTTCGTGATAAATTTAAGCGGGTATTAACCCGCTTTTTTTTTATTTATAAGCGTTAGTAATAATATTCGAACATTCACGCCGTTATTCCCCAATATCATTAATATTAACCTATTATTAATTTTTTAAATGCTTAAAAAAATTATGCTGGTCGCAGCTTTTGCGACATTAACATTTTGTGCCCAGGCACAGGAAAAAGAGAAAAATGACGAACCCTCAAAATTTGGATTTACTGCGGGGTATATCAATTCAGAACTTGACAAAGGAAGATTTAATTATACTCCAGATGAAAATTTTGATCCAATCCCAGGCCTTGCCGGTTCCGGACTTTTCCTTGGACTTACCTTCGATACTGAATTTAATGAGAAATTAGGGTTAACTTCAGAGTTTCTTTTTGCAGATATAGAAGATACTCAGTTTCGCCTTGCAACCCTGTTTAAATATGATCTTTTCGATACTGGCCTGCATGTCCTGGCCGGGCCGGAACTGAATTATTTTAATAGCGGTTCCCTGGACCATGGGAGCTTTGATTATGGTAAAAAACTGGGTGTTAATGTGACTGGCGGACTGGAATATGAAATAAATAAAAGGATTTCAGTTTATGCAAAATATTCCTATGAACTTACGGATAGGTATAAGGGTGGGATTTATGAAAATTTCTATGAAGGAGGATTCAACGATTTCCGGATTGGCCTAAAGTTTAAGTTCTAAAAAATAAGGCAGGTCTAATTCCGCTTTTTTTATTTGTGAACGTTAGGAATAATATTCCTACATTCGCGCCGTTATTCCCCAATAACATTAATATTAACCTATAATTTATTTTTTAAATGCTTAAAAAAATTATGCTGGTCGCAGCTTTTGCGACATTAACATTTTGTGCCCAGGCACAGGAAAAAGAATCAACTGAAAGTCTTTTTAAATTTGGAGTGAAAGCAGGTTATTCTAATTTTAACTTCGACTATATAAGAGAAGATGACATTGTTAATTCTACTTGGGAAGATTATGATATAAACGTGCCCGGTTTTTTCGTGGGTGTTTCCACAGACATTAAATTAAATAATTCTCTTCATTTGGAGCCTTCTATACTCTATTCAAGGATTAAAAAAGATTGGCGTGAACACAATGTATTAATGCTACCAGTTATGGCTAAATATTATTTTGCAGGTACAGGCTTCAATATTCAAGCAGGACCTCAGTTAACCTGGATCATGGATAATTTTAATCGTAAGGAGCTTGGTTTAGATCTTGGGCTTGCAGGCGGATATGACATTAACGAGCACTTTTTTATAGAGGCCAGATATAATTGGAATTTGACAGATCGTTGGGAGGATAATTATTCCGAGTTAAAAGTAAATAATTTCCATGTAGGAGTTGGATATAGATTTTAATAGAAAACATTCCAAATAAAAAAAGCGAAGACAGGTTCTTCGCTTTTTTTTTATTCCCAGACGTTAAATAATCTTTAAGTTGAATCGTTCTTAAATAAGAATAAGTAACTTAAAGTTCATTAAATTTTAGCTTATGCATCGCTCGATAGTATTTGTTTGTATAATACTTTTAGGTTTCAGTCTTTATAGCCAGGAAAAAGAAGAACCGGGATTACTTTCTACTAAAAAATCCTTTATTGCATATTTACCTTCAGATTTTGATCTGAATCGAGGTCTTAATTATAATTATGGACTGGAAAATGGAAAATACGATCTGGAAAAGATCCTACCCGGGTTATACCTAAATGCTGAAAATTATCATTTTGAAACCCTGGGAACCAATGTTCAGGGTGGTGGATACATCTTTAAGTATCAGAAAAATGCATCCAGAACTTATATGGTTGCTGGCCCTCAGTTTACTCAGCTTATTGATATAAACGGAGAAAGGATCTATAAATTTGGTGTAAGCGCCGGGGTGGGACATGAGATCAACGATAACCTTAGTCTTGAAGCTAGATACTTTCAGAATTTAAATCCTCGATCTTATTCCCCTGGATATGATCAAGTCCAACCACCGGTCATGAATCCTCTTAGCCTGAAGATAAAAACAAGCTTTTGACCTGCCTATTTTTCAAAATTGAATTCCTGAAGTAAACGGAGCATTTTTTATATTTTTACAACATGAAACTACTAATACTTAACGGGCCTAATCTAAACCTACTGGGTACCCGAGAACCTGAGAAATATGGTAATAAGAGTTTTGAAGATTATTTTTCTGAACTTCAATTCAAATTTAGAAAGGTGGAACTTTCTTATGACCAAACTAATATTGAGGGTGAATTGATCGATAAGATACAGAATGCCCGTAAAGATTTTGATGGTATTATTTTGAACGCAGCAGCTTATACTCATACTTCTGTTGGAATAGGGGATGCGGTTGCGGCTATAGATATTCCTGTTGTAGAAGTGCATATTTCCAATACTTTTTCCCGGGAAGAGTTTCGTCACAAATCTTATATCTCGCCTATCGCTAAAGGCATCATCGTAGGTTTTGGACTTAAGAGTTATGACCTGGCAATTCAGAGCTTTTTAAATGATGAAGATGAATAAAGCTTATTTAAATTGGAGCAGTGGTAAGGATTCGGCACTTTCACTTTATTACGCCGGGAAACAGGATGATTTTAAGGTAGAAAAGCTATTGACCACGATCAATAAAGATGTAGATAGGGTTACCATGCATGGGGTGCGAAAAGAGCTTTTGTTAGAGCAGGCAGAAAAACTGGGTCTTCCTATTGAAATATCTGAATTAAGTGCTGAAACCAGCATGGAGGAGTATAACCGCAAGATGAAAGAGGCAACCGATTCTTTGATCTCCGATGGATTTACGCATAGTGTTTTTGGGGATATCTTTCTTGAGGACCTTAAAAATTACCGGGAAGAACAATTGAATTCCGTCGGCCTTAAAGCTGTATTCCCCTTGTGGAAGAAAAACACCAAAAAGTTGATCACAGAATTTATTGATCTTGGTTTTAAAGCGGTGGTAGTATGTACCAATTCAAAATATTTAGATGATTCATTTTGCGGCAGGATCATAGATCATCAGTTTGTTCAAGATCTTCCAGAGAATGTAGATCCGTGTGGAGAGAATGGTGAATTTCATACGTTCGTATATGATGGACCAATTTTCAATTCTGCCATAGAAATACAAATAGGAGAGAAGGTTAAAAGGTCGTATAAGCAGAATAAAAAGGACGATGATAATTGTTTTCAGGATGATGCTGAATCCTGGGATAATGATTTCTGTTTTTGTGATTTGCTTCCGGTTTAGGTAAAATGTCCAGGTTAAAGTAACATTAAAGTTTATCTGAAATCTTATTTATATCATTGATTATTAATATTTTAGAACTAATAATTCTTATTAAATATTAATGTCATGAAAAAAATACTATTACTACCCTTGCTTCTTCTTTTTGTTTTCAATGGATTTTCTCAGGTTTCTCCTGACGAAGTTGAATATATTCAATCTATTTTCGGAATGGAAAAAAGAGAAGCTGTGAAAGACATGGTTGATTTAAATAATAATAGTGAGGCTTTCTGGAGAATTTATGACGAATACGAGGTAGAGCGCAAGGACCTGGGGAAAAAGAGGATAAATCTTCTGGAAAAGTATGCTGAGAATTATGACAGTATGAGCAATGAGGATGTAGATCGCCTTATCAAAGAATCTATTGATCTTTCTACCAAAACAGATAAGCTAATCGAAAAGTACTACAAGAAATTAAGGAAAGAAACCGGTTCAGTTCCGGCGGCTCAATTCTACCAGATCGAACATTATATTCTTAGTGAGATAAGAGCGGGAATATTGGGTGAGATGGAAATGATAGATACTGGGAATTAATTTTCCATTTATATAAAAAAAAACAGAGGCGTAAACCTCTGTTTTTTTATATAATATGAATTGATACTAATTATAAGTGGATCACTTCATCATAAGCAGCTGCTACAGCTTCCATTACGGCCTCACTCATGGTTGGGTGAGGGTGAACTGATTTTAATACTTCATGTCCAGTAGTTTCCAGTTTTCTACCTAGAACAGCTTCAGCGATCATGTCGGTTACTCCGGCACCAATCATATGGCAACCTAACCACTCACCGTATTTCGCGTCGAAGATCACTTTTACGAATCCGTCAGACTTTCCTGCAGCTTTTGCTTTACCTGAAGCTGAGAATGGGAATTTTCCAACTTTAAGTTCGTATCCTGCTTCTTTAGCCTGTTTTTCAGTCATACCAACTGAAGCGATCTCTGGAGTTGCATAAGTACAACCCGGGATGTTTCCGTAATCTAGCGGCTGAACATCCATTCCCTTGATCTTTTCAACACAAAGAATACCTTCAGCTGAAGCAACGTGGGCAAGAGCCGGCCCGTGAACTACATCACCAATAGCATAAACTCCTGATACATTCGTCTGATAGAAATCGTTAACAACGATCTTGTCTTTTTCAGTCTTGATCCCAAGGTCTTCCAGACCTATATTTTCAATATTTGTTTTGATACCTACCGCAGAAAGAACAACGTCAGCTTCAAGTTTTTCTTCACCTTTTTTGGTTTTTACCTTAGCGATTACTTTTCCGTCTTTCTTTTCAACACTTTCTACTGAAGAGTTGGTCATTACCTTGATCCCGGCCTTCTTAATGCTTCTTTCAAACTGCTTGGAAACTTCTTCGTCTTCCAAAGGCACAACGTTAGGAAGGAACTCTACCACGGTAACTTCTGTACCCATGGCATTATAGAAATGAGCGAACTCAACTCCAATAGCTCCTGAACCAACAACGATCATTTTCTTTGGTTGCTTTTCCAGGGTCATCGCTTCGCGGTATCCAATAACTGTTTTACCATCCTGCTTAAGGTTTGGTAATTCTCTGGATCTTGCACCGGTAGCGATAATGATATTATCTGCCTGGTATTCTGTTTTCTTATCCTTTGAATCTGTAACCTCTACTTTCTTCCCAGATTTTAACTTTCCGAATCCTTCAAGAACATCGATCTTATTCTTTTTCATCAGGAATTGAACACCTTTGCTCATTCCGTTTGCCACATCACGACTTCTTTTAACTACAGCTCCAAAGTCTTTATCGGCTTTTTCAAGCTTTAAACCATAGTCTTCAGCATGTTTTAAGTAATCAAAAACCTCTGCGCTTTTTAGAAGTGCTTTGGTTGGGATACATCCCCAGTTAAGACAAACTCCTCCAAGGCTTTCTTTTTCTACAATAGCGGTCTTAAAACCTAATTGAGAAGCACGGATCGCAGTTACATAACCTCCCGGGCCACTACCTAAAACTATAATATCATATTTACTCATATTCGGAATATTTTGAATCTGTTATAGAGTTTGCGAATTTAAGGAATTAAACCCTAAACTGAAAGTTAGAAAAGCTGCTGTGTAGCTTTTATCAAAAAACTTGTTCAGGTTGAATTTTTCTGTTCTGAAACTATTTGACCTGTGTTTAAATTTCCAGTTCTAAAAACCAGTGCAAATTCCAGAAAATCCTAAATGGAAATTTTGTTTTTAATTATCTCAGCCAGCTCAATAGCACAACCCCAGGCTACCGTGAAACCTGCGCCTCCATGCCCATAATTGTGGAATACGTTGGGATGAGCTGAATCGAATTCAAACCGAACTTCACTTCTTACAGGTCTTAAACCTACCACTTCTTCCAGAATTTCAGGAGTTTCAGAAGTTAATCCGACATCTTTAAGCCTTTGTAAGATGAGTTGGGTATCAACCTCGTCTGGATTTTCATTCCAGTCATTTATATAATCTGTGCCTCCAAGAATACAATCTTCACTCCTCACCAAATTATAACTTAAAGCTCCTTTTCTTGTTGAATCTGCAAAGCAGGGGATATCGATTTTCTTGCAGCGCAGAATTTGTCCTCGCATAGGATAAAGCTCGTCATCTTCGCATAATTTTTTGGCTCCCAAACCTGTGCAATTAACTACCAACGAATCAAGAGATGATAATTCGTCTAAATCTTTAATATCATGTTTCTTAAAGGAGCCTCCATTCTGGATAAATAATTTGAACAAATAAGGCAAATATAAAGGTGGTTCTGCCAAAGGAACTTTTGAAATAAAGGCCATTTTCACTCCTTTTGGTAATTCAGATGTTTTCGCTTTTCGAACAGCTCCCTCAGGCAGAGTTTGTGTCCATTCGGTATTGCTTTCAGAATTATAGGCGGTCATAAAAGGGATGAAGCTAACTCCATTTTCATGCTTAGCTTCTAATTGGTAGCGTTCATAGGATAAATTAGCCCAGCGATTCGCTTTTTCTTTTGGGTGTATTTCGAAAGGAAACCATACCGCACCTACTTTACTTGACAATGTCTTATCCAGATCCTCCCTGGAAATTATGGTCACTTTAAAGCCATTTTCCTGAAGAATAATTGCCGAGCTTAAACCAATAATTCCGGAACCTACTACCGTTACCATTTTCATGCTTATATTTTGATAGCACCTTTTATTCCCTGTCCAGGAAAAGTATTCGATCGTAACTCACCATTTTCAATTAGAATGATTCCGTTAATAATTACATGATCCATTCCGGTAGATCTTACAAAACCTGCATTGAAAGTAGCATTGTCTTTTACATCTTCAAGATTGAAAAGAAGAAGATCTGCATAACAGCCCTTTTGTATCCTGCCTCGTAGTTTCATTTCGGGAACTACAGATTCAAGAACTTTAGCCGGCATCAGACTCATTTTAGTTATTGCGGTGTTAATACTTATCAGGTTTTCCTCATTAACATATTTACGTATCACTTTACTAAAAGTGCCGGATCCCCTGGGGTGTCCCGTTGGAGAATACTCACCGCCATCACTGGCGATCATCGACACATTAGAAGCGATCACCTTTTCCAGCCACTCTTCTTTCATCATATGTACAATAACTGACCCTCCCTGCTTCCTGTATTTTTCAAAAGTTTCCGGAGTAAGGCGCTCATTGGTTTCAACCCATTGCAGATCCTTGTAGGTACAGTTTAGTCTTTCCTGCCAGCCTTCATTGAATATGGCAGAACCAATCTCAGTATTTCCTGCGGTGTAGGGATACAGTTCAGTGGTTATGGGAAATCCTAATGCCTGTGCTTTCTCTACTTCATTCAAACAGAAATCCACATCCTTTCTTGCCATACTTGGCAAATGACAAATATGTAGTTGAGTTTGATTTAGAACAGCATCTGCAATTACCTGTTGAAAAGCTATGGCGTCTCCCTCTCTTACATGCGAAAAGATAGGAGCTTTTACTTCTCCTGCGAACGCATACACATCTGCAATTTCTTCTACTGAAGCATTCGGTAAATAGCCAACAGGAATACCGATTCCAATAGCTCCGTTATTTAAGGCGTTGGCCAGTTTTTTCCTTAATGCAGGGTATTTCTCTTTAGATAATACCTGTTGTGCTGTAGAGTCCTGAAGTTCCTCATATACATTCGTATAAACTCTGTCACTATTTGCGATCGTTTTATTCCTGAAAGCTAAATGGCAGGCAGATGCCCCAAAATTTAATAGGGAATTATCTTTTCTGGCCTTATAGTAACCTGTAAGGGTGTCTACACCAACTTCTAGCTCTAAAGCTGTTGTGACCCCATCGAATGCCTGATATTCATTTTCATTGTTGGTTTGACCGTGGGCATGTAAATCTATAAACCCGGGAGAAAGAATTTTTCCTGTACCATCGATTATTTTCTTACCCGTGAGAGAAGTCTTACCTATTTCGGCAATTTTATCCCCAATTATTCCAACATTCAGTATATCATCGGTATTCGTTTCAGGATCGATAACCCTTGCATTTTTAATGACGATATCATAGTCTTTTACCGCCTGAGAAAAGCCGGCGAAACTAATTAGTACAAGAGCAAGAAGTAGGGATTTCTTTAAATTCATGGCTGATTTTTAATCAATCAAATCTACTTAGAAGATATAGTTCTAATGAGGTTTGCTTGATCTCATTTTTGTTTATAAGTGTATGATTTCAATTTGGTTAGTAGGAAAGATACATACATTTAGAAAAAAACAAATCAGATTTTCAATTTTGAAAAGATTAAATGTTAGCTGAAGGCATTTGGAAAAATAGCAAATTCAAAATTTTAGTTTTCAGTTAAAAAAAAGCCTGTCCGGAAAGGGACAGGCTTTAAATTTTATATAAAGTCAGAATTATTTATTCAAAAGATAAATTGAATCTATCTTTTACCTGATCGAAATTAGAGAAGTCAACATCAGTATTTGCTTCAAAAGTAGCCGATGGCAATACTACAATTCTGAATGTCTGGTCATCTGTAAACTGGCTGCTAAGACCACTAAGATCGAAATCTCCGTCGATTATGATCTCTACATCACTTACGGTATGGTTATAAACATATTGTATAGTTCCTTCGTTCAGAAAAAAGTTTTGCGGGATAAGACTCCATGAGTCGATAGTTCCTCCGCCTTCAGCATCAAGAAGCTCCAGACGGTAAACAAGGACTGCATCAGACTCTGGTTCAAAAGTGGCCACATCATCAGGAATATCTATTAATTGAGAATAGTAATTCACATCTGAAAAGTAATCGAAATCTATCGTTCTCTCATAGGTGTATCCCAGACCATCAAGGCCGTCAAGACCATCTTCTCCAGGAGGTCCTTGTGGTCCCTGCGGACCTCTGTCCCCGTCTGAACATGATACTATAAGAAAACTGGCTAGTACAATTAAGGATAAAAATTTTTTCATGATTAATCGGTTTTAGTTATTTATTGAATTCTATACTGGCCGAGTTCACGCAGTAACGCTGACCAGTCTCTGTAGGACCATCATCAAAAACATGGCCAAGATGACTTCCGCAATTGGAACAAAGGATTTCGGTGCGTATCATTCCAAAAGTTCTGTCCTGTATATACTCTACTTTTCCTTCGATAGCGTCATCAAAACTAGGCCATCCACAACCACTATCAAATTTAGAGTCGCTTTCAAAGAGTTTTTCTCCGCAGGCCGCACATTTATATTCACCTTCATCAAAATGAAGGTTGTATTTTCCGGTATGAGGAGCCTCGGTACCTTTTTCTCTCAAGACCCGGTATTGTTCTGGAGAGAGTTCTTTTTTCCACTCGTCTTCGGTTTTCTCTACTTTATATTTTTTCATTTTATTCTGAATCTGGATTAAAATCTAGGGCAACCCCATTAATACAATGTCTTTTTCCGGTAGTTTCTCTGGGGCCGTCATTAAATACATGGCCAAGGTGACCTCCACATCGTGCGCAATGAACTTCATCTCTCTGGTAACCTAATTTAGAATCACTGCCGTATGCTACACCACCATCGATGGCGCGATCAAAGCTTGGCCAGCCGGTTCCACTTTTAAATTTATGTTTCGTTTTATAAAGCTCGTTTCCACAAGCCGCGCAAACAAAGGTTCCTGGTTCTTTAATATTCAAAAGATCGCTGGAGAAGGGTGTTTCTGTAGCTGCATTTCTCAAAACAGCAAATTCCTCAGGCGATAATTCACTTTTCCATTCAGATTCAGATTTTGAAACTTCATAATTTTTTGAATTATCCTTATCTGAATTTTTTTGGGCATTACCCATGCAACTTATAAGGAAAGTAGCTAATAGGGTTAATAATAAAATCTTTTTCATAGCAATCTTTTTGATAAAATTACAAAGATTGTGCCGCGATAAAAGTTGTTATTTTGTTAATTACTTCTTTATTTCCCAGGATTCTTCGATGACCCTGGTCGCTGGTGATCATTAATTCACTATTCTCAAGTTCTTTATGAATCTCATGGGCAGAATTCACCTTTACATCAACATCTTTTTCATCATGGATCACAAGGGTAGGGGTCTTCACATATTTAGCAGATTCCCCACCAGATAAAACATCCATATCTTCATTGAATCTATCGTCAAGATAAGCTTTCATTTTGCGAGCCACTTTATGATTCATTTTCATGTTCTCTGCAAAGTGCCTCGTAATTTCTGAAATATTGTTAGCTGTCCCAATAATCACAAGTTTATCTGTTTCAAGACCATTTCTTATAGCTCTAAGGGAAGACATTCCACCTAGTGAATGACCTATTACAGCATCAAAAGGCCCGTGAAGTTTATCTAAATGATGAATGGTTTCAATAAAAAATGGCATCATGCTCATTTTTCCTTCCGCCTTTCCGTGAGCAGGCGCATCAAAACTTACGCACATATATCCCTTTTCCTTTAATGCTTCAGCAATTTTTGACAACTGAGTACCGCGACCACTCCAGCCATGTGCCAATAGAACTTTACGTTCACTTTTTCCAAACTCGTAGGTTATTATCTCTCTGTTTATAGATGGAACAATTACTTTTTTCTGAATGGATTGTTCATCCATCTTTTTCTCTCGTTCTGGAAGTTTATACCTGAAAGGAGTAAGAAAAAGCTTCGCGGCAAATCTGCTTGCTAGAAAAGGAGAGACTGCAGTTAGAATTCTGGAGATCACCAGTATATAAGAAGGGACTAAAAGTCTTTGTACGGGGGTGTTGTCCTTGGTTTTTTTAGTCATATTTTAAGATATCTTCATTTTATTATAAAAAGTATAACAAAACTGATAAACAGTCTGTAAATGCTCGTCAGTGCTGCAAATATCAAGAATGGTATTGTTTTTGGTTCCTTATTTATTGTTAAATCATACTTAAACAATCTGTAGTCATATTACTGCTTTTGTACTTTTAACAACCTAAAAACCAAATTTCATGAATTTTAAAAGAACCTTTATATGGATGAGTGCGCTGCTTTTAGTAGTGTCTTGTAAAACCAATCCTTTTACCGGAGAAAGTAATCTTAATTTCGTTTCAAACGATCAACTTTTTCCTACTTCCTTCGAACAGTATAATCAGTTTTTGAAAGAAGCAGATGTAGTACGAAATACTGAGGAGTCACGCAGGGTTAAGAATCTTGGTGAAAATATTGTAAATGCAGCTGAGCGTTATTTGAACGCTAACGGTTATCAGGGTTTTATGAAGGATTTTCGATGGGAATTTAATCTCGTGAAAAATGATCAGGCCAACGCTTTTGCAATGCCTGGAGGTAAAGTGGTTGTATATACTGGTATTCTTGATGAAGCCAAGAATCAAAATGGTTTGGCTACTATTATGGCTCATGAGATCGCCCACGCACTTGCAGATCATGGTGCTCAAAGAATGAGCGCAGCTCAGCTGCAACAGTTAGGTGCTGTAGCAGGTTCTGTCGCTGTGAGTGGTAGAAGTGAAAGTACCCAGCAGATTTTCGCTCAGGCTTATGGTCTTGGAACAACCGTTGGTGTTATGCTTCCATTTAGTAGGAGCCATGAGGCCGAAGCCGATAGAATTGGATTAACAATGATGGCCATTGCTGGTTATGATCCAAGAGAAGCGCCGGAGTTATGGAAAAGGATGCAGGCAAATAGCGATGGACAGGCACCGCCAGAGTTTCTAAGTACTCACCCTTCAAACCAAACGAGAATTAATAATCTTACTAAGTGGGCTCCAGATGCAATTGCTGAGGCAAGAAAGTATGGGGTAACCAGTTTTAAGTAAGAAAATCTAAAAATAATATTCAAAAGCCACCAAATTCGGTGGCTTTTTCTATTTTTAGAGCATGAAGCACTTACCAAAAGGAAGTAAAAAGCTAATTCATGCATGGGCTTTTTACGATTGGGCTAACTCTGTTTATAGCCTTGTAATTTCATCTGCCATTTTTCCTATCTTTTACGGCGCCCTTACCATTATTAAGGATAGTGAGGGAAATATTCTAAGTGACCGTGTAAACTTCCTTGGGTTCGATTTTAATAATGATACCCTTATTAGTTATGTCACTGCAAGTGCTTTTCTTTTAGTTAGTTTTCTTAGTCCTTTTCTTTCCGGAATTGCTGATTATATTGGTAATAAAAAGAACTTTCTAAAGTTTTTCTGTTACCTCGGTGCATTATCCTGCATTGGATTGTTCTGGTTTAATCTTGAATATTTATGGCTTGGCCTATTATGTTATTTTCTTGCGCTGGTTGGATTCTGGACCAGCCTTGTTTTCTATAATTCTTATTTACCGGATATCGCGTATCCAGAACAGCAGGATAAAGCCAGTGCCAAGGGCTTTTCATTAGGATATATTGGTAGTGTGATCCTTTTGATCCTTTGCTTGATCATGATCCTTAAATATGAATGGTTTGGTTTTGAAGATGAAGGTTTGCCTACAAGAATATCCTTTGTGCTTACTGGTGTATGGTGGATTGGTTTTAGCCAGTACACTTATTATTATTTACCAAAAGGGAATAAGAAAGCTAAATTAACCAACGATGTGCTTTTTAATGGGTTTAAGGAGCTTAAAAAAATATGGAAATCAATAAAGCATAATATACCCTTGAAGAGATATTTGCTGGCCTTTTTTGTATACAGTATGGCTGTGCAAACAATAATGTTGATCGCCACCTATTTTGGGATCGAGGAACTGGACTGGGGAGAACAGAACCCAACAACCGGACTTATAGTAAGTATTCTTTTGATACAACTGGTCGCGGTGGCTGGAGCATCTTTAACCTCAAGACTTGCGATTAAATACGGGGACATTAAGATCCTGATCTTTATTAATCTTATCTGGATATCAATTTGTGGATATGCCTATTTCATAACAACACCATACCAGTTCTATGCTGCTGCAGCTTCTGTTGGACTTGTAATGGGCGGAATTCAATCGCTTTCCCGTTCTACCTATTCAAAAATGCTTCCTGAAAACGCCATTGATACCGCCAGTTATTTCAGTTTTTATGATGTATCTGAAAAAATAGGAATAGTAATAGGAATGTCGTTATATGGTTATGTTGCGCAAGTTACCGGAAGCGTAAGATATGCTATCCTGTTCCTAGTAGTTTTCTTTATTGTGGGAGTAATTCTACTGATGCGGGTACCCAGACGTTCATTCATAGTATAAAAAAAACCTGCGCCTGACAGGTTTTTATATATAAATGCTAGTTTAATTAATGAGAAGTTACTGAACCTGAGCCGTGAGTGCTAAAATCCTGTTTTTCAGGATTTCCCTTGTAAACTATATCTCCTGAACCGGAAACCTTAGCCTTTAAAGATTTACTGGCATATACCATGATATCTCCAGAACCTGATACCCTGGCCTCAACATTTTCAGACTGAAGATCGTATGCATCAAAATCGCCACTACCGGTCACCGTACATTCGAAATTCTGACTTCTTCCTTTCAGTTTAACATCTCCTGAACCGGTTACCCCTCCTTCCAGGTTCTGAACATCAAGTTCCATTTTCATATCCCCAGATCCGGTTACCTGTATTTTCATTCTTGACGACTTCATAACATCCTTTGTCCAAAGATCACCAGATCCTGTAACAGAAACTGCGTTAACTTCTTCAACTGGAACAGTAACAATTATATCTTCTTTTGGATAAAGGCTGTAACCATCTTCAGTAGAGATTTTCAGTGTTCCGTTCTTTACCTCAGTAATGATATATTCCTGCAGATTGCTTTCGGCTTCTACCGTCAAAGTTCCTTCTTTACCAGAAATCAGCTGTACGTTCATAGACCCTACCAATTGGATTTCATCGTATGGGCCAGTATTCCTTGTGTTATTGACCAGGTCATTATTTCCTTTTACTTTTTCGGTATTCCATTGCGCATTTACGCATGACATGGACATTATGCAAACGCTAAATAAGAGAATGATCTTTTTCATGATGTTAGTTATTTGGATGATTAATTTTTATAAAATTTTACGCTACCGTAACTGGTAGATATGTTTATTTGAGTACCGCTACCTGAGCCATAAGAGCCTGACGCAGAATTGCTACTATTCTTATTATCATTTCTCTGAACGTTCATTTCATCAAGGCCGCTTATTCCGCCATAATTTGTTTTCACATTGAAATCCAGGCTCATCTCGCGGTCATAACCCAGCTTTACTCCGGCGTAATCTGTATCTATGTTGATGTTTTTAGCACCTTTAACGACTTTATCTATAGACAGGGATCCATAATCCATATTTAGATCTGCAGAAGTAAAGATACGGTTGATCTTCGAAGTTAGGTAATCGCTGTTTCCAATAAGTACTTTTACCTTGTCTATCTCCACACTGCCGTAGTCACAATTATATTCCAGCCTGGATAC
The DNA here is from genome assembly GCA_965364455.1 of uncultured Flavobacteriaceae bacterium. Taxonomy (GTDB): domain Bacteria; phylum Bacteroidota; class Bacteroidia; order Flavobacteriales; family Flavobacteriaceae; genus Christiangramia. The sequence goes on along the minus strand of CBDTXN010000007.1, from coordinate 8,154 downwards.
CTTTCCAATTTTAGATTTAGAATAATCTGCTGTTATAACCAGTTGTTCTGCCTCCATGATTTCAAAATCTGAATAGTCGGCATTTATGGTTGCATTGGTAACATAATCTATTTTACTGCTACGGGTATAGTCAAAAGTGAGGGCATTTGAACTTCCAAGTAACTCTCCAAGGTCCATTTTCCCATAATCACAGTTAATACTGGTGTTCCCTGTGGTTTTGTCTATATAGATACCTCCATAATCATTACTAATCCCTAGGTGATTACCTTCAGGAGCACGAACCATGTAATTCACTTCCATATTTACATTATCAAATCCGCTGAAGATATCCTTCCACCAGGATTTTTCGTTTTTCGAAAATCTAGTTTTGGCGCTTACACCCGAGGAAGTCTGATCGAATTCTACATTGATCTCCCTGAGTTTCTTTTCAACTTCGTCCTCATCGTTACCGTTTGTCTTTATGATCACTTCGATAACCACACGATTTTGATCCCAGGTAGTAACGTCTACATTCCCATAACTGTTATCTATATTTAATTTTGAGTTCGCACTTACCTGAAATTCTTTTTTGATCTTTTTTTCTTTGGTATGCTTACCGTCAAATTCTGTCTTTTCGATAGTGCATGTGCTTTTCATTACATCGAAAGGTTCACCATATGCCAGCACTGCAAAGAATAAGATGCTAGATAATATTGTTTTCATAATTTTGGTTCTTTAGTGTTTTAATGTTTTCAATTTGAGTCAAAACGTTATTTAAAAGGTCTATTCGTTGCTGAAAATTCTGGATCATGGCATGAATAACTCTATTGTCCTTTCCACTTTTTTCAAGGTCATCTTTTAAGTTTTCATAATTTTTCTCCAGTTTCTCCATTTGCAGAAGCGCATCATTAATAATGGCTTCGGTTTCGGGAGTCTTTTCAGCATTGATTGCTGTTAATTCCTTTCTTATAACGCTGGTGTAAAATTCCTGTGTTTGTTTCATTTCTGGAGATATACTGGCCAGATCTGAATTGTTTGCCGAATTACCCGGCGTCAGGACTTCACCTAAGAGGATAAAAGCAAGTGCAAAACTTGCAGCAATCCCTATAATTGGAGCCCATAATCTGCGAACCTTAGCTTCTTTTTTAGGAGCACCGGTTTGCTTTTCAAGCTTTTTACCAAAGCGTTCTGTATGTCCGGAATGTGGTTCTTCGATATCGAAATCCAATTCCTTAAAAAGATTGTCAAAGTCATTATTTTTCATGATGCTCTAATTTTTTCCTTAAGCTTTCTTTAGCCCTGGAGATCATCGTCCGGCAATTAGCGTAAGAAATATTCATTATTTCACAAATTTCTTCATAGTCGTATCCTTCAATGAGGTGCAAGGTTAATCCCAGCCTGTAATTCTCTTTTAAGGATTTGATCTTAGTAAGGATCAATCGTACCTTTTCATTTTTCTGACCATTTTCATCCAGAGCTATACCATCATTAACCATTTCATTTTTTAACTCGTCATTATAGCTTACTTCTCCCAGTTTTGCGACCTTTTTGTATGCAGTTAAACTTTCGTTCACTACAATTCTCTTCAACCAGGCTCCGAATGTGGATTGCTCTTTAAAACTTTCAATTTTCGTGAAAGCACTTAAAAAAGCTTCCTGCATTATATCTTCAGCTTCAGCCGAATGACCCGTTATTCGGTAAGCTGTGTTATACATAGCTTTGTAATAACGATCATATATTTCCATTTGAGCACGTTGATCACCATGGCGGCAACGTTCTACCAGGTCTTTAATATGTGTGATGGTTGGTGTCAATTAAAACTTGGTTTCTGTAATAAAGATGGGATTCTTTTCTATTTGTTACACTTTTTAAAAAATAATTTTTTTCAAGCGTGGCATAGGAATTGAATAATTGATTATGAAAATCTGAAATTAATCTGAAAGTCTTATTTATCAGGGCTTTTAAATAACTGGTTAAAATTGATGATTATTGGTTTTGATGACAGTTTGACTTAAATATAATTATGGCGAAAACAAAGTTTGGTAATATTGACAGTTTGTCATTGCAGGGAATAGATGAAGATGCTGAGTTAATCCCTCTAATGACGCCTGAAGATGAAGAGGAGATAAATCGAGAGAGTCTGCCCGAAACTCTGCCCATACTTCCCCTTAGAAATACCGTATTATTTCCAGGAGTGGTGATCCCGATTACCGCCGGGCGTGATGCGTCTATTAAGCTTATAAACGAAGCTAATAATGGGAGTAAAATTATTGGTGTTGTTTCGCAGAAAGATGAGGAAGTAGAGAATCCAACTTCGAAGGATATCAATAAAGTTGGTGTTGTGGCCAGGATCCTAAGAGTTCTTAAAATGCCAGATGGTAACACTACGGTTATTATTCAGGGTAAAAAGCGCTTCCAGATCACCCAGGTTGTCACTGAGGAGCCTTATATGAATGCCACTGTTGCTGAAATAGCTGATACCCGTCCTGAAAAAGAGAATGCTGAATTTTCTGCAATTATCGACTCTATTAAGGACCTTGCACTTCAGATCATTAAGAGCAGCCCTAATATCCCTTCGGAAGCTTCATTTGCGATCAAAAATATTGAGAGTAACTCCTTTCTGATCAATTTTGTGTCTTCTAACATGAGTTTAAGTGTTGAGGAGAAACAGAAATTGCTTGAGATGAGCGATCTTAAGGAGCGTGCCCTTGCCACGCTGAAGCATATGAATACCGAGAACCAGAAGCTGGAACTCAAAAATGATATTCAGAGTAAGGTTCAAAGTGATATGAGCCAGCAACAGCGTGAATATTTTCTTCATCAGCAAATGAAAACCATACAGGAAGAGCTTGGTGGTGTTTCTCATGAAGGTGAGATCGTTGAAATGCGTGAAAGGGCAAAAGACAAGCAGTGGAGTGAGCATGTGCAGAACCATTTTGAGAAAGAGCTTTCCAAAATGCAGCGAATGAATCCTCAGGTTGCTGAATATTCTATTCAAAGAAATTACCTGGATCTGTTCCTGGATCTACCATGGAATGAATTCAGTAAAGATAAATTCGACCTTAAAAGAGCTAAGAAGATCCTTGACCGTGATCATTACGGTCTTGACGATGTTAAGAAAAGGATCATCGAATATCTGGCTGTTTTAAAGCTGAGAAATGATATGAAATCCCCGATTCTATGTCTATACGGACCTCCAGGTGTGGGTAAGACCTCATTGGGGAAATCTGTTGCCGAGGCCTTAGGTAGAGAATATGTAAGGATTTCACTTGGTGGTCTTAGAGACGAAGCAGAAATCAGGGGACATAGAAAGACATATATCGGGGCAATGCCGGGTAGGATCATTCAGAGTTTAAAGAAAGCAGGTACGAGTAATCCTGTTTTTGTATTAGATGAAATAGATAAACTTGCCATGGGTAATGCAGGAGATCCTTCTTCAGCATTGCTTGAAGTATTGGATCCAGAGCAAAATTCAGAATTCCACGATAACTTCCTGGAAATGGGGTTTGACCTTTCAAAGGTTATGTTTATTGCAACCTGTAATTCTTTAAGTACTATTCAGCCTGCATTAAGGGATCGTATGGAGATCATTAATGTGACCGGTTATACTATTGAAGAAAAAGTACAGATCGCAAAAAGGCATTTATTACCAAAACAGCTGGAAGAGCATGGTCTTAATGCCGAACATCTTAAAATTGGTAAAAAACAACTTGAGAAAATAGTTGAAGGATATACGCGAGAATCTGGTGTTCGTGCCCTTGAAAAACAAATCGCAAAAGTAGTGCGATATGCAGCTAAAAATATCGCGATGGAGGAGGAGTACAATATCAAGATCACAGATGAGGATATCATAGAGATCCTGGGTAGTCCGAAAATGGAGCGTGATAAATATGAGAATAATGATGTTGCTGGTGTAGTTACGGGACTTGCCTGGACTAGTGTAGGTGGTGATATTTTATTTATTGAATCTATACTTTCCAAAGGAAAAGGAAATCTTAGTATTACCGGTAACCTTGGTAAGGTGATGAAAGAATCTGCTACAATCGCCATGGAATACATTAAAGCGAATGCAGAGCGATTAGGAATTATACCATCGATCTTTGATCAATATAACGTGCATATCCACGTGCCGGAAGGAGCTACTCCTAAGGATGGTCCAAGCGCCGGAATCACCATGCTTACTTCCTTGGTTTCACTTTTCACTCAGAAGAAGGTGAAGAAAAGTATCGCTATGACCGGTGAGATCACTCTAAGAGGAAAAGTATTACCTGTAGGAGGTATCAAAGAGAAAATCCTGGCTGCAAAAAGGGCCAGGATTAAAGAGATCATACTTTGTGAAGATAATAAGCGTGATATTGAAGAGATCAAGGATGAATATCTAAAAGGTCTTACCTTCCACTATGTAAAGGAAATGAGTGAGGTAATAGATATCGCGATTACAGATCAAAAAGTAAAAAACGCTAAGGATCTATAAAAGCTAAAGCCCCTTTTAAAGGGGCTTTTTTAATGCTATAGCTTAAAGAAAAATTTACCTTTGCACTAGAAAAAATATTAGATGGATAAAAAAATCACGATCGCTATAGACGGTTTTTCTTCAACCGGGAAAAGTACCGTAGCAAGGCGTCTGGCGAAAGAACTGGAATATATATATGTTGATACGGGGGCCATGTACAGGGCTGTTACCCTATACATGATGCGTAAAGTTTTTGTTTCAGAAGGAAATTTTGATAAGGAAGCCATTATTCGACATTTACCATTTATTAGTCTGCATTTTGAATTCGATGAAGAGCTTGGATACGGGCATATGTATTTGAATGATGAAAATGTTGAAAAAGAGATCCGATATATGGAGGTTTCTCAGCAGGTAAGTAAAGTGTCCACGATTCCCGAGGTTAGAAAGATGTTGGTAGAGCAACAGCAGGAAATGGGAAAAAATAAAGGTGTTGTAATGGATGGTCGTGACATTGGGACAGTAGTTTTTCCTGATGCCGAATTAAAAATCTTTATGACTGCTTCTACTGAAACCAGAGCTCAAAGAAGATATGACGAATTAAAAGGTAGGGGAGATGATGTGAACTTTGATGAGGTTCTTAAGAATGTAAAAGACCGGGATTATATGGATTCTACCAGAGACGACTCACCACTCGTGATGGCCGAAGATGCTATAGAATTCGATAATTCTGAGATGGGACTTGATGAACAGTTCAACGAAATATTAAAGATCGCGAAAGACAAAATTGAAGAAGTAAATTCTTAGATAACTAGTTATAAAATTAAGGTCCGCAATTAATTTAATTATTAGTTGCGGATTTTTGTTTAGTTACGTATTTTTGCACTCCTTTTTGGCAGAAGACCGGAAATCCAAAAAGGGTTGAAAATCAAAACTATAAACAACTTCTGTAGTTTCTGTTTTGCTGAAAGATTTCCGAAGAGACTCAGAATACAAATTTAAAGTCAGTAATGGCTGAAGAAAACAAAAACAAAGACACTCAGGAAATTGAAGTACAGGATGTAGCCGGAATGGAAACAGCCTCTCAACCTGAAGCAGAAAAGCAACAGGAAAATCCTGAGAAATTCCTAAAAGAATTCAACTGGCACAATTACGAAGAAGGAATCGATCCTATCGACGATGAGAAGCTGGAAGAATTTGAAAAGCTGGTTGAAGAAAATTTCGTTGACACTTTAGATGACGAAGTTGTAACAGGAAAAGTAATCAATATTACAGATCGTGATGCAATTATCGATATCAACGCGAAGAGTGAAGGGGTTATTTCTCTTAACGAATTCCGTTACAACCCAGACCTTAAAGAAGGTGATGATGTTGAGGTATTAATCGACGTTCGTGAAGATGCTACAGGACAATTGATTCTTTCTCACCGTAAGGCGAGAGTGATCAAAGCCTGGGAGCGCGTGAACAAAGCTCACGATGAGAGCCTTGTAGTTAACGGATTTATCAAATGCCGTACTAAAGGTGGTATGATCGTAGACGTATTTGGAATCGAAGCTTTCTTACCTGGATCACAAATTGATGTGAAGCCAATTAGAGACTACGATGCTTACGTTGGTAAGAACATGGAATTCAAAGTGGTTAAAATTAACCATGAATTCAAAAACGTTGTTGTATCTCACAAAGCACTTATCGAAGCAGATATCGAAGAGCAGAAGAAAGAGATCATCGGTCAGCTTGAGAAAGGTCAGGTACTTGAAGGTACTGTTAAGAACATCACTTCTTACGGAGTATTTGTTGACCTTGGAGGTGTTGACGGACTTGTACACATTACAGATCTTAGCTGGTCTAGAATCAACCATCCAAATGAGATCGTTGAACTTGATCAGAAACTTAACGTAGTAATCCTTGACTTTGATGAGTCTAAGTCTAGAATTCAGTTAGGTCTTAAGCAACTTAGCCAACACCCATGGGATGCTCTTAGCGAGGACCTTAAGGTTGGTGACAATGTAAAAGGTAAAGTAGTTGTAATCGCAGATTACGGTGCATTTATCGAAGTTGCTGAAGGTGTTGAAGGTCTTATCCACGTTTCTGAAATGTCTTGGAGCACGCACTTGCGTTCAGCTCAGGATTTCGTAAATGTTGGTGATGAGGTAGAAGCACAAATCCTTACTTTAGATAGAGATGACAGAAAAATGTCTCTTGGTATCAAGCAATTGAGCCAGGATCCATGGACTGACATTACTTCTAAATATCCTGTAGGATCTAAGCATAAAGGTATCGTTCGTAACTTCACTAACTTCGGAGTATTCGTTGAGTTAGAAGAAGGAATCGACGGACTTATATACATCTCTGATCTTTCCTGGACTAAAAAGATCAAGCACCCATCAGAATTTACTAACGTAGGTGATGAGCTTGAGGTTGTAGTTCTTGAACTTGATGTTGAAGGTAGAAAACTTTCTCTTGGACACAAGCAGATCGAGGATAACCCTTGGGATAAATATGAAAAAGACTTCGGTGTTGGATCTAAGCACACTGCAGAGATTACTGAGATCGTAGACAAGGGAGCGACTATCGACTTTAACGAAGATATCACTGCATTTGTTCCGCAAAGACATCTTGAGAAAGAAGACGGAAGCAAACTTAAGAAAGGTGAAGAAGCAGAATTCCAGATCATTGAATTCAACAAAGAATTCAAGAGAGTGGTAGCTTCTCACATGGTAATTCACAAAGAAGAAGAGCAAAAAATTGTTAAGCAGGCTGCTAAAAAATCAGCTTCGCAAAACAAAGACAACGCCACTACAATTGGTGATGTTAATGCTGATCTTCAAGCGTTGAAAGACAAAATGGAAGGTAAGAAGTAATCTAACCTGATATTTATAAAGTAAAAACCTCCTTAGGCAACTAAGGAGGTTTTTTTATGGTACTCTTTCAGAATTGTGAAATAGGCTTATAAATTTTATTCAACCTTCGGAATCAGGCCTCGAAGTCCCATATCTACAACAGGTTCACTATTCTCACCTCCAATATCCCATTTTCCATTTCCATTCAGGTCTTCCCACTCAAAACTTTTATTTGTTGAAAGAGACATGACAACAGTAATGTCTTCATTTTCATTTCCGGTTATATTTAAAGGGTTTTGAAATTCTCCTGTTACCACACAGGATCCCTGCGGAATAGGGGAGGTTTCAAAAATAGGATTAGGAACTGTAATAGCACCAGGAGGTACCTGTCCCGTACTAACTCCGGCTATACTTTCAAAAGCGAAAAAGCCCTGTAGTTTATCGTCATTGACTTCAATAGTTTCATTTTTCACCTGGAAATTTGAAATATAGGTGTTAAATCCAACGAATCCTGCTATAGTTACTTCATACGGATTTCCCTCAAATTGAACTTCAGCATCAAGATTCTGGTAAGATAGCGACAGGCGAACCCATTCATAATTACCCGGATTAATGTCTCTTACCGGGATTGTTAGAAAAACCTCTCCAGGTTCTATATTGATACTTTGATCAAAATCGATGGCATTCTCACCTCCCTGGGTTGTTTCGGGAGCATGATACAGAATTTCACCTTCTCCTAAAGGTGTAAATGCATTTGGAGCAAATTCCAAATAATGGGCAGAGATTCTATTGAAATCTGGATCCTGCCCTGCATTACCTTCGGGAACCGGAGAAGGAGTTCCGGTATTACCCAGTCTAACCTGATTTGGATCTACATCTAGTTTA
>CBDTXN010000006.1:0-33491 GCA_965364455.1 uncultured Flavobacteriaceae bacterium | reverse complement strand
TTGCTACCAAGCGCATAATAGGCATCAACAAAACCGGTATATTCAACTTCCTGAAACCATTCCGGAAGTTTTCCAAATTCAGCATTAGCTTCTTCCATTTTACCTTGGTTAATTAGATCCATTCCTTTTTGAAATGGCGGTCCAACTTCCTTTTCAGCGTCTTCAATAGTTTTTCCTTCAGGATATTTGTCAAAGAGAATAAAGTGATTCTCATTAGAATTGTTCCGGTATTTTATGGTTACCCATCCAGACGGCCACTGGTCTTTAGTTTTGAATTCCATAGCATTGGTAACAATGGTCATCGTTGGAATACCAGATTCTTCTTTTTCAGCCATTTTGGTTTCTGAAACAACCTCATTTTCCTGGTCCTCCTCTTTTTTCTTATCCTGACAGGCAATGATAAATACCCCAAATAATAAAAGAAAAAATCTTAAGACAACTGATCTTAAAATACTGATTGTCATATCTATAAAATTTGATTGGTTACAATTATTATTAGTGGAGCTCTATCTAAATTCCTAATTTTTATTCAAATCAGCAAGAAAAAAATATATTCAATAAAATTATAAACCCTTAAACCTTAATTAATTGTCAAAATATTAAACAAGTCGGTGAATATGAACGTATTTCGAGTTCAGTTTATTAAATTTAAGATTCTGGTTATTCAAGAATTATTAAAACCGAACCTATATGCTGGAAAAAAGCAGAATTGTTATTGAGAATATTACACCTATCATTAATTGCGGAGACTATGCTGTTAAAAGAGTAATTGATGAAATCGTAGAAGTTAATGCTGATATTTTTGGAGACGGCCATGATATAATTCAGGCCTCTGTTTTTTATAAACATAAAAAAGAAAAGAATTGGAAGGAATCCAGAATGCATTCAACAGTTAACGATAACTGGAACGGTTTCTTTTCTGTAGAAAAACAGGGTGACTATCAGTATTATATTCAGGGTTGGGAAGATCACGGCCTTAACTGGAGGCATGGGATCGTTAAAAAGATCGAAGATGGCCAAAGAGTGAATTCTGAATTACTGGAAGGAGCAGAACTATTAAAACCCATCCTTAAAAGATGTAATAAATCTGAAGCCGAATTAGTAAAAAGGGCACTCAGCTCCTTTGGTGATGAGGAAAAATATGAAGAGGCAGTTAATATTTGCCTTGACGGTGAACTGGAAAACGTATTTTTAAATTATCCTATCAAGGCTGTACCCTTTGAATCTCAAAAAATTCCGGTTTATGTGGACCGGAAAAAAGCAAGATTCAGTACCTGGTATGAATTTTTCCCAAGATCTTCCTCTTCCGAAGAAAATACACACGGAACATTCAAGGATTGTGAAGATATTTTGCCAAGGATTTCAGAAATGGGCTTTGATGTTCTTTATTTCCCGCCGGTACACCCGATTGGAGAAGTCAACAGAAAGGGAAAGAACAACGCGACCGACGCGAACCCCGATGATGTAGGCTCCCCATGGGGAATTGGCTCAGAAAAAGGCGGACATAGAGACATTCATCCTCAATTAGGAGATCTAAATGATTTTAAATATCTGGTTCAGAAGGCTAAAGATCTGGATATCGAAATTGCAATGGATTTTGCTTTGCAGGCAGCGCCAGACCATCCTTATGTGAAAGAACACCCTAAGTGGTTTAAATGGCGACCAGACGGAAGCATTCAATATGCCGAAAACCCACCGAAAAAGTACCAGGATATTCTTCCCATATATTTCGAATCTGAAGAATGGAAGAAAATGTGGAATGAATTCCGCGATCTTGTTTTATACTGGATCGAGGAGGCCGGAATAAAAATTTTCAGGGTAGATAATCCGCATACCAAACCCTTTTATTTCTGGGGATGGTTGATCACGGAGGTCAAGAAAAAATATCCTGATACCTTGTTCTTATCTGAAGCCTTTACCCGGCCAAAGATCATGGAACAATTGGCTAAACAGGGTTTTACACAATCCTATACATACTTTACCTGGAGAACCAATAAGCATGAACTCACAGAGTATGTAAATGAACTTACTAAAACAGATCTGAAAGAGTATTTCAGACCTAACTTTTGGCCTAATACTCCAGATATAAATCCTTTTCACCTTCAGGGAGCTAATGAGGCCATGTATATGATCAGGTATTTTCTGGCGGCAACTTTGAGTTCCAATACCGGAATTTACGGGCCTGTTTTCGAATTTATGGTTTCAGATGCTGTTCCCGGAAAAGAGGAGTATTTTGATTCAGAAAAATACCAGATAAGACATTGGGACTGGAAGGCAGAAAATAAATTGATGCGGGTGATCACCAAGATCAACGGGGCAAGAAAAGCCAATACCTCATTACAACAAACCAACAATATCCAGTTCTGTGAGATCCACGATGATGGGATGATGGCCTATTATAAATTCGATGAAAACAAAGAGAATAATACCTTGATGGTCGTGAGCCTGGATCCTCATAATTCAAAACAGGCATCGGTAAGAGTTCCCAGACATGAACTGCAACTTGATTTTGGGCAATCTATTACTGTTGAAGATATGATAACCGGAAACTCCTATAACTGGGATCAGGAATGGTGTTTTGTAGAATTACACCCGGGAATGCCGTTCCACCTATTCAAAATCCATAAAAATTAAGAGTATGACCAAGAAGGCCAAACCAGAAATCAATACTTCAGACTTTCAATTTAAATGCAGCTGGGAAGAGGCATTTGAAGATCCGGAATTCATCAAAACTTTTAGTACAGAAATTCTTGAGGATTATATTCTGAAAAAACGTTGGTATGCCGGTAAATCAAGTACTCTTAAATATATTGATGTTGTAGATCACGGCATATTAAAGTCTGAGAAAAACACTTTTCACGGTGTTTTGATAGAGATCAATTTTAGTGAAGCTTTTTTCCAGGATTATTTCATCCCGTTAAGCTTTATTACCGGCAGTAAAGAAAAACTGGAAACCAATACGATTATTGCTCCTGTTACATTTAAAGGAGAGGAAGGATACTTAATAGATGCCCTTCATATTGAGGATTTTCGTCATCTGGTTTTCGATAAGATCATGGCCTATACCTTAGAACAGGAAGAAGAAGATTCCAAAGTGATTTTTCACAGGTCTGAAACGATCAAACCTTCCAAATACAAGTCTTCAAAATTTATGGGTGGAGAACAAAGCAATACCTCTATTATCTACAACGATAAATATGTAATGAAATTCTTCAGACGGATCTACACCAGTAAGAATCCCGATTACGAGATAAGCAGGTTCTTAACAGAAAAAAGCAATTTCAAGAACACTCCCGCTTATGTGGGAAGTATAAATTTAGCCCTCGACAATGGTGATACGATCACTCTTTCCCTGATGCAGGAACTAATCGAAAATGAAGGGGATGCCTGGAAATACATGTTACAGGAATTAAAATCTGTATTTTCCAACCTGGAGAAAAAGAAAATAAATGTAGATAAGCTCCCGGACATATCATTATATCAAAGGCAACCAATTAATACAATGCCTCCTGAAATTATTGATTTCGCAGGCTTGAATATTTTTCTAAAGGTGTCCAAGCTGGCGCTAAGAACTGCAGAAATGCACATCGCTCTTGGCAGTGACATGCAGGATACCGCCTTTACGCCACAAAAATACAATGGTGATTATGCCGTATGGCTAAAGAACCGACTTATTTATATGTTCCAGAACAGGCTGAACACCATCGAGAACAACATGCATAAGCTTGAGGGTGAAGCCCTGGAACTGGCCAAGCAATTTCTAGATAAGAAAAAAGAAATCAGAGAACATTTCCTGAATTTCAATTGGACCAAAATGAAAAGTGAACGTATCAGGATTCATGGTGACTATCACCTGGGACAGGTACTTGTAGAAAAAGACGATTTCTATTTACTGGATTTTGAAGGAGAGCCGGAAAGTACGATTCAGGATAGAAAAGTGAAACAACCTCCGCTTAAGGATGTAGCCGGAATGTTCAGGTCTTTCCATTATGCCATTTATTCCACCATTTTTAATAACGACGGAAGCTTTACCTCCTCGCAGGAGGAAATGTTTAAATCTGGGGAAGTGCTTTATAAATATATGATAGGGGTCTTTATGGAAACCTATGTTCATAAAGTGCAAAACGAAAATCTTAACATAGGTTATAAGCAGGAAATAGAATTTTTACTGGATTATTGTCTTCTGGAAAAAGCCGTTTATGAACTGGGTTACGAATTGAATTCCAGACCACGCTGGACGATCATTCCTTTAAGAGGAATTGCCAGCATTTTAAAGAATAAGAAAAACTAGAACCAACCATGAAAAAAGAAGTACAGGTACACTCTTTATTTTCAGATTTTGATATATCACTTTTTAAGGCCGGAAAACATTATCGGTTATACGAAAAATTTGGCGCTCATTTAACTGAATTTAATGGTGAAAAAGGAGTTTATTTTGCCGTTTGGGCACCTTCAGCCAAATCAGTTTCGGTAATCGGAGATTTCAATTACTGGCTGGAAGGAGAGCACCCCTTGAATGTACGCTGGGACGAAAGCGGTATCTGGGAAGGTTTTATTCCTGGTGTAGAAAAAGGCGCAAAATATAAATACAAGATACAGTCTCATAATAATGATATGAAACTGGAAAAGGCAGATCCATATGCTCTTAAATGTGAGCATCCGCCAAACACAGCTTCTATTGTATGGGACCTCGATTATAAATGGAAAGACAAAAAATACCTTTCAAAGAGAAAGGATATTAATTCTTTGGATAAGCCATATTCGATCTACGAGATGCATCTTGGTTCATGGAGAAAGAATATGGATGAGAATCGTTCACTCACCTATTCTGAAATGGCTACGGAACTGGTTTCCTATATCAAGGAAATGGGCTTTACCCATGTTGAGTTTATGCCGGTTATGGAATATCCTTATGATCCTTCCTGGGGCTATCAGTTAACCGGATATTTTGCACCAACTTCGCGCTTTGGAACACCACAGGAATTCATGGAATTAATGGATGCATTCCATAAGGCTGGAATTGGAGTTATCCTGGATTGGGTGCCTTCACATTTTCCAGAAGACAAACATGGATTGGGAATGTTTGACGGGTCACATCTTTATGAACATCCCGATCCAAGAAAAGGATATCATCCAGACTGGAAGAGCCTTATCTTCAATTATGGTCGAAACGAGGTGCGATCTTTCCTAATAAGCAACGCCATCTTCTGGCTGGACAAATATCATGTTGATGGTTTACGAGTTGATGCTGTAGCCTCAATGCTTTATTTGGATTATTCAAGAGAGGATGGAGAATGGGAACCCAATGAACACGGTGGCAGAGAGAACCTGGATGCCATCAGTTTTGTAAGAGATCTAAATACTGAAGTATATAAAAGTTTTGAAGGCGTACAGACCATCGCCGAAGAATCCACGTCATTTCCTATGGTTTCCAAACCTGTAGACCTTGGTGGTTTAGGTTTTGGAATGAAATGGATGATGGGCTGGATGCACGACACCCTGGAGTTTTTCAAAAAAGACCCTATTTACAGGCAATATCATCACAATGATATAAGCTTTAGTATGACCTATGCCTTCACCGAGAACTTCGTATTACCCTTAAGTCACGATGAAGTTGTTTACGGTAAGAAATCCCTGCTGGGAAGAATGCCGGGAGATGAATGGCAAAGATTTGCCAATTTAAGACTGCTTTATTCTTATATGTTCACTCATCCGGGAGCAAAACTCCTGTTTATGGGTGCTGAAATTGGGCAATATGAGGAATGGAATTATAACACCAGTCTGGACTGGCATTTGCTAGAATACGAACCACACCAAGGCATAAAGAAATTACTAATAGACCTAAATAAATTGTACAAGTCCAGACCGGCGTTGCATGAAAAGCAATTTTCTAATGAAGGATTTGAATGGATCTCTTACGATGATAAACAGAATTCGGTTTTGAGCTACATCAGGAAAGGTGAAGATCCCAAGGACAGTTTAATCGTGGTTTGCAACTTCACTCCTACCGTACTAAAGGATTACAGCATCGGACTACCAGCAAAAGGGAAATTGAAGGAAGTTTTTAATTCTGATAATAAGAAATACTGGGGTTCCGGAATTAAGAATAAACCTATGAAGATTGAAAAAGAAGCTTTCCACGGAAAGGACTATTCTGCAAAAATCTCTATTCCTCCACTAGGAACTGTTGTTTTTGAAATTTTATGAACAACTAAATAAAAATTCAGGAGAATAGATTTCTTTTGTATTAAGTAAAAAGAAAGTAAGGCTATGATTACCAATACAGAACTAGAACATAAGGGGAACCTATACCCCACCGCATTAATATCCTACGAGCACGATCAGGATACCATAAACTTTATCACGAAAAACGGAGTTAGATTGGTAATTCAGGTTCTTCGGGATAATATGCTCAGACTTCGATATACCACAACAGGTATTTTTGAGCATGACTTTTCCTACGCTATAGATGAAAAGCATCCACACGGATTCAACCAGTTAAAAATTAACGAGACCGACACCCATATTGAAATTACTACAGAAAAATTTATCTGCAAGGTAGCCCGGGATGATATCAGGGTTGGAATGTATAACCTCGACGGGAGACCTATTCTTGAAGATGAGCTTGGATTCCATTGGGAAGAGAGCTTTGAATTTGGAGGAAACTTTGTGAAAATGAGTAAATCTTCCAGGGATCAGGAGAACTTCTTTGGCCTTGGAGATAAACCCACTAATTTCAATTTAAAGGGAAAAAGGCTGAGCCTTTGGAATACTGACCAGTATGCTTACGGAAAGGATACTACGGAACTTTATAAGGCAGTTCCATTTTACATGGGATTACATAATAATATGTCTTACGGTATCTTTTTCGACAACACTTTTAAAACCCATTTCGATTTTTGCAGTGAAAGAAGAAATGTGACCAGTTTCTGGGCAGATGGAGGTGAAATGAATTACTATTTCATCTACGGCCCTCAAATGAACGACGTTCTTACCACATATACAGATCTTACAGGAAAACCTGAATTACCACCTATGTGGGCTTTAGGATTCCATCAGTGTAAATGGAGTTACTATCCTGAAAGCAAGGTAAAGGAGATCACTTCCAAATTCAGGGAGCTAAATTTCCCTTGTGACGCTATTTACCTGGATATTGATTATATGGACGGTTTCCGTTGTTTCACCTGGAACAAGGAGTATTTCCCGGATCCTAAACGAATGGTTGCCGAGCTGGAAGAAGACGGTTTTAAAACCGTAGCTATTATAGATCCAGGGATCAAAATCGACCTCAGCTACGACATTTTTAAAGAGGCACTGGATAAGGATTATTTCTGTCGAAGAGCTGACGGACCTTATATGAGAGGAAAAGTATGGCCCGGAGAATGTTATTTCCCAGATTTCACCAATCCAGAAGTGAGAGAATGGTGGAGTGGATTATATCGCGAATTAATTGGCGATATTGGGGTTAAAGGGATCTGGAATGATATGAATGAACCTGCGGTGATGGAAGTTCCAGGAAAAACTTTTCCTTTAGATGTTCGTCATGACTACGATGGTCATCGTTGCAGCCACCGTAAAGCTCATAATATCTACGGAATGCAGATGGCCAGGTCTACCTATGAAGGAGTTAAGAAATTCAACTTTCCAAAAAGACCGTTCATCATTACCCGTGCAAATTATTCCGGAGGACAGAGATATACTTCTACCTGGACTGGTGACAACGTAGCCACATGGGAACATTTATGGCTTGCAAATGTTCAGATACAGAGATTGTGTATGAGCGGAATGAGTTTTTCCGGATCAGATATTGGTGGTTTTGCTGAACAGCCTTCAGGAGAACTATATACAAGATGGCTGCAACTGGGAATTTTCCATCCATTCTGCCGCGTGCACTCTTCAGGAGATCACGGTGAGCAGGAACCATGGTTCTTTGGAGAAGAAGTTCTTGACATTTCAAGAAAATTCGTTGAATTAAGGTATCAGCTTCTGCCCTATTTATATACAACCTTTTACAAATATGTTCAGGAAGGAATCCCGATCCTGAAACCACTGGTTTATTTCGATCAGGAAGATGTACAAACCCATTACAGATCTGATGAATTCATCTTTGGAAGTAAGATCCTGGTTTGCCCAATTCAGGAACCAAATGTACAAGGTAGGAGAATGTATATTCCACGTGGTAGATGGTATAATTTCTGGAATGATAAGCCAGTACAGGGTGGAAAGGAAATGTGGGTAGATGCTCCGCTGGATATTATCCCTATTTACATCAAAGAGGGTGCGGTAATTCCTAAATATCCTGTTCAGCAGTATGTAGATCAGATAGAAATTGAGCAGTTAACCCTTGATGTTTATTATAAACTAGGGAAAGAGAATTCAGATTTTTATGAAGATGCCCATGATGGTTATGAATATCGCCAGAATGTTTACAGCCTGCGTACATTTAAAGTAACCGGTAAGGAAGATGAGATCATCCTGCAGCAACATAAGAGCGGAAGGTATTCTGCTTCTTACACAACATTCAAATTGAAATTACATGGACTTCCATTTAAAATAAGACGTGTATTCTTTGAAAATGAAGAGGTATCATTGGATAAGCTTCAATTCGATGCTGAAGAACAAACTATGGTTGTAGATAAAGAATTCAGTGAGCTTCATCTGGTAGGATAAACTGAATTCATAAAAAAGCAATTAGCCTGTCTGGAATAATCCTGACAGGCTAATTTTTGTTAGGGCAAAATATCCTATGATTCTTTCTCTACCGCATCTGTAAGATTATATCCGTAGAATTTTTTGAAGGATTCGTAAAAGATACTCGGACTGGAAAATCCTGATTTATATGCAATCTCCATCACATTCATATCTGTATGCTCCATTAGATCACGGGCATAATTCAACCTCGTGAATTCCATGAAATCCTGAGGAGATAGATCTACCAGACTCTTAAGCTTCATGAATAAGGTATTGCTGGTAATACCCTGGGCAGCACTTAGATCATGTACAGAGAAGTTCTCACTTTTAATATTCTGAATGATGATATCGTGCAATCCAATGATGAATTTTTTA
Organism: uncultured Flavobacteriaceae bacterium; assembly: GCA_965364455.1. Lineage (GTDB taxonomy): Bacteria > Bacteroidota > Bacteroidia > Flavobacteriales > Flavobacteriaceae > Christiangramia. The sequence goes on along the minus strand of CBDTXN010000006.1, from coordinate 24,425 downwards.
TCACTTTCTGTACGGAATTCCGGTTTCGTATTATTCAGATAAGACTGAACATAACTGTTCCGCAGTTCCTTCTGCCAGTTGAGCACTTCAGTGATCTTACTTAAAAGTGCATTGATATCTACCGGTTTCTTTATCAACAGGGTCATTTCCTCTAAATGTTTTTCGTTGATCGGCTGATCCTGGTCTGCCAGAAGGAAAATATTGATATGATTAAGGCCAATATTCCTTTTTAGCATCTTTGAAAGCTGAATAGCATTCATGTCTGGTAGCACTGTAGCTGAAATGATAATATCCGGGAAGATCATTCCTGCTTTTTCCATACCTTCTTCAGCAGAAACAGCCTGATAAACCTGGCAATATTTACCAATATTATTTACCAGCATTTCCCTGGAAGAATTTTCTTCCTCGATGATAAGGATCTTGCTTTCACTCAAATTCTTGAGTCCCGCGGGAACTTCCGGTTTCATTTGAGGCTTCGCCTTTTCTTTTTTAAGGATTGAGGCAGCACGTTCAGGTACCTTTCGGTAATCTTCCATTCTATTCTTCAAAACCGCCGTTAAAGTAGAACCTTCGTTCATTTCTGTTTCGTAAGAAAAACTACCCTCTGCCCCGGTAATCAATTCTTTTGCTTTAAGAATATATCGAAGCCCGCTTTTATCTCTTTGTCTTCTCCCAGCATTGATAGATCTTTTCTTTTCAAGGATCTTAATATCATTTTCAGGAATACCTCTTCCGTTATCTGTGATCTGTATCTTAAGGTCTCCAATACTTGTTTCGATAATGTTCACTATAATTTTCCCTTTATCGTTAGAATAACCAGCACTACCAGAGATCAAACTAAATACAACCTTATCTAATAGCTCCATGTTATAATAAAAGTCTGATTCTCCCCACTGATCATTTAGAATAACCTCAAGAGATCGGTTTTTAAACACAGGTTTAATTTCCTCAAATACTTTGGGGATATGGACGTGTAAGTTGATCTTGGATATTTCATAAACCGATCCCTGATAATTGAAATTAAGGATCTGATTGAATAGATCATCAAACCTGGCAGCATATCGTTGCAGATCTTCTGGATCACCCTGTAAAGCTTCGGCAGAGATCTTATTAAGTGATTTAACCGCACTTTCCACCGGCTGTTTAAACTCCTTCTGAAGTTTTTCCCGTAACTCCTCCCTTGCAGCCAGGTCGGCACTTTTAGATCTTTTTATGAATACAACTACAAATATACCCACCATGGCAAGCACACTTATTCCCATAAACATATACACGCTACTAACAGTACCCGCAACTGCGGCTACATTGATTTTTACAGTTTCAGGCTGCGTCCAACCAGAATCTGCCAGTTTCGCCTTTACCATAAAGGTATAAGCTCCCGGAGCCAGGTTAGAGTAGTTTGCATTATTAATTGGAGTGGGTTTACTCCAATCTTCCTCTAATCCTTCCAGCTTCCAGGAATATAGGATAGATTCCGGAGCAATGTGGGAGATCCCGGCGAAATCTATTTTAAACCCAGCGTTTTCATCAATATCAATTAGCTGCTTTTTAGCGAGATCAATTTTCTGTTTTTCCTCTTCTTTTTCTTTTGGTAAAATGAAAGTCCTGAGTTCCAGACGGGGTCTGAAATCCTGCTGAGCAAGCATAGTTTTTGGCTTAAAAACATTCACTCCTCTGGTACTCCCAATTGCTAAAGCACCATTACTAAGTTCTGCAAAAGCTGTATTGTGTTCGTTTGAAGATAAACCGTGTAATTCGTTATAAACCTTAACATTTTCAGATTCCAGATCATAAAATACAAGGCCGTTGTCTGATGTTAGCCAGTAACCATTGGCTTCATCAACTTCAACTGCATTAATATTATTTGAAGGCAATCCACTATCCTTATTAATCACTTTAACTTCTTCAGACTCAAAATCATAAGATAGAAGCCCGGCGCCTTTGGTTGCAAACAATCCAAGACCAGACTGGGTGATCTTAAGGTCATTCACCGAATAAAAATTCATTCCTTCCCTCGCTGTAAGTTTTTCAAGATCGTTAATCCTTCCTGAATATGGATCCAGTGAATAAACCCGTGATTTATTGGCAACAATGATCTTTCTCGGACCTAATTCAGCAATTGCCTGCACCTCTATGAGTGGGTAGCTCTCTATTTGATTGTTCGGAGATATTTTAGTTAAATATCCGTCTTCACCACCAATCCAAACATTCTCCTTGGCATCTATGAAAATAGTATTGGCAGACTGAATTTTTGTTTTATAGAGGGCATCTTTAGAGTAGTGAGCTCGTAAAAGAGTATGAATATTTATCTTATAAACTCCATCATTTGCCGTGGCAACCCACATATGATCACCAATGGCAGCAAGATCTGTTATTTCATCGGGCTCATTAAAATGCCTTTTGAAATTAAGATTTTTAATATGTCTCCACCTATTGGTATTAGTGTTCCAGATACTCAGGCCAGAACCTGTTCCAAACCATATATTGGATTTTGAATCATTTTCAGCAGCTAAAACAAAATCATTGGCTAAACTGGAATATCTTGTGGGATCGTTCTTTATTTGTTTCACGGCATTTCCTGAATGATTATTGAGGTAAAGCCCTTCCCGGGAAACCATCCACAAAAGATTGCTTTCATCCAGGAGCATACTGTATATATTATCAGGGTAATTGGTATCGTTGGGTATAATGTCAAGGCTCGTATTTAATCTCAGAATGCCCTTACCTTTTACCGATAAAAGTACCTCATCATTAAAGGTTTCCATTCCGGTAATTTCCCTGCTTGAGATTTCAGCAGGAATTGAATATACTTTTTGCAGCTTTTTCAATGCAGAATCTAACTTATACAGGCCTTTACCCTTTGTTCCGATCAGGATATTATCCTGAAATGCCTGTATGCTGCTGATGGGCAAATCCTGAAAATAGCCCATATCAATTTTGTTGAATTTACCAGAACGCCTGTTAATACTTAAAATTCCGTTAGGTCCTGCGAAGATTACCTTATCCTGAAAAAGAGCTATATCTGCCGCCATGGTATTTTCAGAAAGGAACCTGGAAATACCGAAATCTTTTTTATCTGAGTCTATATTGAGCTTAAAAACTCCATTTTCTGCAGCGATCCACAGTTGATTACCTGAATCCTGCTTCATAGCATAAATTCTTCCGGTGATGTCACTTACAAACCTGAATGCATCTTTTTTAGTTTGAAAAATTGCCAATCCCCGGTCTCCGTAAAGCCAGGTTTTATTTTCTGAATCGGTATAGGTGGCTAAATATGATTTACCGATCTCTGCTGGAACACCACGAAATTTGTTATAATCCTGCACCTCTACAGAATTATATTTCATGATCTTGACTGGGGTGGTGATCCAGAGATTATCGCTGTAATCCTTTTGAATATGAACCTCTTCCGCCTTGACAAAAGGCTCGATAGCCTTTACCTTTTGGACTGAATTTACATTCTGCCCGGTAAGCTTTCCGGCAGTTCCTGAAATTATTATCAGGAGAAACAAAAGTCTAAATTTAAAATGCCCCAAATCCCAAATTTTAAAATGTTAAAACAATGATAATTTAGGGAATATCGATTTTACAAAATGCTCTCGGAGAGTTTTTTAGAGCTTACTTATTAATACGATATCAACAAAAAGCGGAAAGAATTTTCATACAGAGGAAAGCAGAAGAACGTAAAAAAGGCTAACCGACATACAAACGCATATTCAGTTAGCCTTCGTGTTATCGTTTTACCGAATAACAACTTTATAAATTTACGAAGTAACTTTTTAAATTCAAATTTGCTTTAGATGAAAAGCGAAAAATACAGGATTTTCTGTATGCCCTTACTGGTCCCCTTTCCCACCATTCCTAATCATATGGTTTACGATAAGGATTAATACCAGGCAAACAATCCCGAAAAACAATATGATTCCCGTACCCAGACTCCAGTTGACCCACGGAATGTTCATTAATGCTAACATAATTTATGATTTAGTGATTTGTATCGGTTTATGACATTCAAATTCTGTAGAAACCTTTTCGGTCTGTTGTATTGGGGAGATATATGGAATTCCCAGTCCAAGCCCCCTAAGTATAAAAAGCACCGCGATGATACCTACAAAAACAGGTATGAGCTTACGGATATACCTTCTGCTTTTTATCGAAATAATATTACTGATCCATATAGCGCTGGTCATTAATGGAATAGTTCCAATACCAAAAAGAACCATATATAAAGAACCCTGAATAGCATTTCCTCCGGCAATGGCCCCTAGAACTGCCATATAAACAAGTCCGCAGGGAAGAAATCCATTTAAAAATCCTACAGTGAAAAAGGTATCCGGTCTTTTCTTTCTAAGTTCTCTTCCCAGGTTATTCTTGAGATCTTTTACAACTTTGAAGCCGGTATTTTCTGGATTGAATCTTCCCAGTTTCTTTTTTGGAATCAGCACCAAAAGCAACATAATAATTCCAATTATTATCGATAACTGTTGCTGCAATCCAAAAAGGGAAAGACCTTTTCCCACTATTCCAAAGGCTAATCCAATCACGGCATAAGAAAAGATCCTACCTGAATGATAAAGGAATATTTGCAACAATCTTTTCAGGTCATTTTCCCTGTCCAGTGGAAGTAAAAATGCTATAGGACCGCACATTCCAATACAATGGAAGCTTCCAAGTAAACCGAATATGATCGCCGAAATAAACATTTTAGTATAGGATCTCTTTTTTGAATAAAAATTCCTTTCCGTTATTTTTCCAGGTAACTTTTACATTCCATCTTCCCTGAACCAATTGAGATTCCGGAACTTCCAGTTGCTGCCCATTGATTTCTGAAAATGGGATGTTAAAATCGAGCTTCTTGTTTGAAGGCCTGTAGAAATTCACATTTCCATCAATTCTGGTTAGATCCATACTTTCAGGAAAACTTAAGATCAATTTTGAACCTGACCTTTCCAGTTCTAAATTCTCCTTCATGGCGAAAGCATTATTTTCAGCATCTATATCCTGCTGATAATGCAATTCTTCCTTATAGTAATCTTCTACTACGAGGTCGTGATCATAATCTGAACTACTCATCATAGTCACCACGAAATACATGATGAAAGAGATGAAAGCGACCATCCCTATTACCAAACCTGTTCCCCAATTGATCTTCATAATTTCTAAGTATTATTTGTAACTCCTGGGACCTAAAAACGTAGTTCCCGTTGTTTCGATTAGTTGATCACCATCATAGACAGCGATCTTCACCTTATCCTTTTCATCTTCGAGCGCCGCCCTGTTTATTTCAATAAACAGTGTTCCTTCAGCCAGGCCATTTGCCGGCACAAGAATTGAACTGCCTTTTACAGTCTTGATCTTACCATTATGTGACATCAATTTGAACTGAACATTCTCATAATCCTGAGAAGTCTTATTTATGAGTTTATAGGTATAAACATTACTAATAACATTATTATCCTTGTGCTCGTAAAGCTGACCCGGAAGTCTTAGAATATTTGCTTCCACATCACTTCTAAGGAAAAGCATTCCCGAAAGCACAGAAACCAAAATGAAGAGAACGGCAGCGTAGCCTTTAATTCTTGGCGTAAACTTGAATTTCTTCTTCTTTTCTATATTCTCCTCACTGGCATACCTGATTAATCCTCGTGGAAGATCCACAGCATCCATCATATTATTGCAGGCGTCGATACAGGCCGTGCAATTCACACATTCCAGTTGTGTTCCGTTACGAATATCTATACCTGTAGGACAAACATGTACGCATTGAAAACAATCAATGCAATCTCCCTTTCCACTGGCTTCCCGGTCTTCATTCTTTTTAAATTTCGCTCTTCCCTTTTCCTTTTCTCCACGCTTATGGTCATAGGCCACCACGATAGATTTATTGTCCAGAAGAACTCCCTGCAACCTTCCGTACGGGCAGGCGATCACACAAACCTGTTCTCTAAACCAGGCAAAGACAAAATAGAATACTCCGGTAAAAATGAGTAGCGAAATAAGAGTGCTTACATGAGCAAGAGGTCCCTCCTGTATGTAAAGCAGCAACCTATCACTCCCAATTAAATACGCCAGGAAAACATTTGCGATAAGAAATGAGATGATGAAGAAAATGAACCATTTAAATCCTTTTTTTCTAATCTTCTCGGCATTCCATTTCTGTTTATCCAGCCTTATTTGTTTACCGCGATCTCCTTCTATCCAGTATTCAACCCTTCGGAAGACCATTTCCATGAAAATTGTCTGCGGACAGATCCATCCGCAAAATATCCTTCCAAAAGCAACCGTAAATAGTACTACAAATACGACCCCTATCAGCATCATTAATACGAACAGGTAGAAATCCTGTGGCCAGAAAATTTTCCCGAAAATATTGAATCTTCGTTCCAGCACATTAAACATGAGGAACTGGTTTCCGTTGAGCTTGATAAATGGAGAAACGAACAGGATAACAAGCAGGAAGTAACTTACCCATTTTCGATATTTATATAAGATACCTTCGGGTTTTTTAGGATAGACCCAGGACCGTTTTCCTTCTGAAGTTACCGTTCCTATACTATCCCTGAATCTTTCGTGTTCCTGCTTTTCCAAGACTTCTATTTTTCAGCTTCTTCGTAATCCATTTGTATTTCCACAGAAGTTGAATCTTCCATCTCCACCTCAACCTCATCTACCCTTGCATCAGGATCTATCCAAATTTCTCCTTCAGGATCCTTAGGATCTGCCGGGGTAGTACCATGTAAACTCAATACATAGCTCGCCACCTGTGCGATCTCATCTGGCTTTAAATCTGTTTTCCAGGCAACCATACCTTTTCCGGCTCGGCCACCTTCAGAAATTGTGTTGAACACATTTTTGATTCCTCCACCGAGTATCCAATACGAATCGGTTAGGTTAGGACCAATACCTCCACCTCCATCAATCTTATGGCATGCAGCACAGTTCCCAGAGAAAATTGCCTTACCGGCATTGATATCTTCCTCACCGGTTAAAATTTCAACCGTATTAGCATCAACAAGACCTTTAGCATTCTTTTTATATTCTTCCACGGCAGCTTTGGCTTCAGCGACCTCAACCAGATACTCCTCTTTTTGAGTAGCTCCATCGAAAATATGATACCTGGCCAGGTAAATACCCGCGAAAATGATCGATGCATAGAAACCATATAACCACCATGGCGGAAGGTTATTATCCAGTTCCTTGATGCCGTCATAATTGTGATCAAGGATGATCTCTTCTTCCTTTTCGATAGGTTTCTTGTCAAGAAGTTTATCATAAGCCTCCCTGATCCAGGCAAACCGGTTCTGATTTTTTACTGCCAGAGCGTTTTCATATTTCACCCTTGCGTCCGGTTTTAAGGATAAATAAAGGGTTCTTTCCAGGGCTGCAACCGAAACTTCTATGGCTATACCTATTAGAAGGATCACTCCCAGGATCAGCCAGAAGATCGGATAAGCTTCAAATATAGATTGCTCACCGGTTTCCATTGTTGCATTAGCCAGTACAATAGCCAACACCAAAAGGCCTGAAATTCTTAATACTGAATAAACCTTTTTCATGATCTGCTTTCTTTTTGGTTAATATCCATGACGCCATTATCCTCCATATCCAAGGGAAGGTCACTTACCTTTTTTATATAGTCTTTCTTGGCAGTAATCACCCACCAGAAAAGCGCAGTAAAAAAAATGAAGAATATGAGCAGGGAGATAATTGGGTAGATCTCTACCCCTTCTATACTTTCTAATGGACCTTTTACGAATTTCAACATGGTCTCTGGTTTTTTAGTTAGTTGTTACTTCTTTTAAATCTTCGGCCTTGATATCTGTCCCCAGTCTTTGCAGGTATGCGATAAGAGCCACGATCTCACGATTACGCATCTCGGTGAACTCCTCTCCGTTCTCTTCAGCAAACTTTTTATCGGCCTCGTAACTGGCGACAAAATCTGGGTCTGAATATAAATTCTCTTCGATCTGAGTTCCCTGTTCTGCCATCCACTCCTGAGCTCTTTCAATTTCTTCATCGGTATAAGGGACTCCCAGTGTTTGCATAGCCCGCATTTTATCTTCAGTATCAGACTTATCAAGCTCATCTGCAATAAGCCACTGGTAAGCTGGCATTATAGAACCTGAGGAAGTACTCTGCGGATCATACATATGATTAAGGTGCCAGTTATCTGAATATTTCTGACCTACCCTGTGCAGATCAGGACCGGTTCGTTTACTTCCCCACAAGAATGGGAAGTCATATCGATATTCTCCAGCTTTGGAATATTCTCCATATCGCTCAACCTCACTTCTAAATGGCCTCACCATCTGTGAGTGACAGGAAACACAACCTTCTCTAATGTAGATATCACGGCCTTCCAGTTCTAATGGTGTATATGGTTTCACACTGGAGATCACAGGCACATATTCGTCTACCATCAGGGATGGAATGATCTGCACTAATCCTCCTATAAGGATCGCGATAGTCGCGAAAATGGTAAGTTTTACCGGTCTTCTTTCCAGCCAGCTATGATAAGCTTCACCCGCAGTTCTTTTCCTGGTTACTGGTTGTAGAGCTGCAGCTTCTGCAAGTTCATCCTCAACTGTACTACCCTGACGAACCGTTTTCACGATGTTATAAAGCATCACGAACGCACCCAGAATATATAAACTACCACCGATAGCTCTCATCCAGTACATCGGGATGATCTGGGTTACTGTTTCAAGGAAGTTTCCGTAAGTAAGAGTTCCATCAGGATTGAATTGTTTCCACATAGACGCCTGGACGAATCCGGCAACATACATTGGTAAGGCATAAATGATGATCCCTAAAGTACCTATCCAGAAGTGCGTATTTGCCAGTGTAGGTGACCATAATTTGGTTTTAAACAACCGCGGTACTAGCCAGTAAACCATTCCGAAGGTTAAGAAACCATTCCATGCAAGTGCGCCAACGTGTACGTGGGCAATGATCCAGTCACTAAAGTGTGCTATGGCATTTACATTTTTAAGGGAAAGCATTGGCCCCTCAAAAGTTGCCATACCATATCCTGTGATCGCAACCACCATAAATTTTAAAACCGGGTCTGTTCTAACTTTATCCCAGGCTCCACGAAGGGTCAACAATCCGTTGATCATCCCACCCCAGGAAGGAAATAATAACATTACAGAAAATGCGACTCCAAGGTTTTGAGCCCAGTCTGGCAGAGATGTATATAGTAAATGGTGTGGTCCTGCCCAGATATAGATAAAAATTAGCGACCAGAAGTGGATGATCGAAAGTCTATAAGAATAAACAGGTCTGTTAGCTGCCTTCGGAACAAAATAATACATCAATCCAAGAAAAGGTGTCGTAAGGAAGAAAGCCACGGCATTATGTCCATACCACCATTGCACCAGTGCATCCTGAACTCCTGAATAGAAAGAATAACTCTTTAATGCAGAGACAGGGATCTCGATATTATTAACGATATGGAGTACAGCAACGGTTACGAATGTAGCCAGGTAAAACCAGATCGCGACATAAAGGTGACGCTGTCTCCTTTTGATCATCGTCCCTATAAGGTTCGCCCCAAAGGCTACCCAGATAATAGCGATAGCGATATCAAAAGGCCATTCGAGCTCTGCATATTCTTTCGAGGTAGTAAATCCTAATGGTAACGTAATCGCAGCACCAACAATGATTAGCTGCCAGCCCCAGAAATTAATATTACTCAGGGCGTCACTCCACATCCTTGCCTTCAGCAAACGCTGAGTAGAATAATAAATACCGGCAAAAAGAGCATTCCCTACGAATGCAAATATCACCGCATTCGTATGCAAAGGCCTTAACCTTCCAAAGCTTAGCCAGGAGATACCATCGGTGATATTCGGAAAAATGAACATAAAGGCCAGCAATAGCCCTACGCTCATCCCAATAATGCCCCAAAACATTGTGGCAATGATAAATTTCTTTACGATCTTATTATCGTAATAAAACTGCTGTAGTTCCATAATTAATTTGATTTCACTTTATTGACAGGTTGATTCTCTTTCGTTTTGGGTTTAACAAGCTCATCATCGAAGAGCATACGGACTGAAGGTGTGTAAACATCATCGTACTGACCTTTTTTTACAGATATTATAAAGGCGATGAAGAAAATGATGGCCACAACCACACTAATAGCCAGTAACATGTATATAATGCTCATTATTCTTGAATATGGATGTAAAAGTATTCTGAGAGCAGAGCCTAAAAAATGACCAATGTCAGATTTGAGACCTTATTTCAATTTTTAAGCTTTTTTGATATGAATTGCGTCGCCAGCGTAGTGAACAGCACTATGCTAATCGAACTTAAAGGCATTAGAATGGCTGCAACCACCGGCATTAAATTTCCTGAAACAGCAAAAGCAAGCCCGATTAAGTTGTAAATAAGCGATAGTAAAAAACTTAGTTTTATGATCTTGATAGCTTTATGCGATAATCTGAAGAATTTACCCAGGTCCCTGAATCTTTTCGCATCCAAAATTCCATCACAGGCAGGGGAAAAGACATTGATGTCTTCAGAAATAACAATTCCCACGTCACTCTGAGCAAGCGCTCCGGCATCATTCAACCCGTCGCCAACCATCATTACTTTTCGGCCGTTCCTTTGAAGATCTTTTATGAATTGAAGTTTATTCCCAGGTTTCTGATCAAAATACATCTTCGTTCCTTCCGGCACTATTCCCTTTAATCTTTCACGCTCCCCGTCATTATCACCGGAAAGGATTATAAGTTCTCTATCTTCTGATAGTTCCCTTAATAATTCTGCTAATCCCTCACGGTAAGAATTATGAAAACTGAAACATCCCCTGTACTGATCGTTTGCACTGATAAAAACCGAAGTTTTCTCCACCTTTTTCTTTTGTTTCACCCCTGCCTCTATTGTCTGTGTACGATTAACAAAATCAGATGAACCAATTTTGAGTTTCAGATCTTTGTAACTGGTTTCCAATCCCTTCCCGGTATGCTCGGTAAAACTATCAGGTGTAGAGATATTATGTTTATCTAGAATCTTATAAAGCGAACGACTCAGAGGATGGTTAGATGCACGCAGACTTCCGCTCAGCAATTGTTTTTCTCCCTCAGTTAGTTCAATTCCTTCATATTCAATATGGCTTCTGTCGCTGGTGGTGATCGTTCCGGTCTTATCAAAAACCACCGTATCTATCTCAGCGGTTTGCTCAATAATATTGGCATCTTTTAGATAAAGGTGATTTTTTCCGAATATTCTCAACATGTTTCCAAGAGTAAATGGAGCTGCCAGAGCAATAGCACAGGGACAGGCAATTATAAGTACTGCCGTAAATACGTTCCAGGCTCTAGATGGATCATAGAATATCCAGAAGGCGGTAGAAAGAATAGCTATGGTCAAAACTGCGTAGGTGAACCTTTTGCTTATCTGGTTGGTAAGATTCTGAAAAACGGAATTCTTATCCTTGCTAAAAACCTCATCGCTCCAAAGTTCAGTCAGGTAGCTTTGTTGTACCGGCTTTAAAGCTTCCAGTTCTATAATTCCTCCCTGCTGCCTTCCACCGGCATACACTTTTTCTCCACTTTTTTTCGAAACAGGTTCGGCTTCCCCAGTCACAAAACTGTAATCTATCCTCGCTTCGCCTTTTATAAGGATAGCATCCATAGGAATTAGTTCTTCATTTCGAATAATGATCCTGTCCCCTTTTTCGATCTTGTAAACCTGTATCTGCTCCTCCTTGCTTACTCCGTTCTCCTTAAAGATCCGGGTAACTGCAATAGGAAAATAAGATTTATAATCCCTTTCAAATGACAAAAATGAGTATGTCTTCTGCTGAAAAAACTTACCTAATAAAAGAAAGAATACGAGTCCGCTAAGGCTGTCGAAAAAACCAGTTCCCAGGTCAAAAATGATCTCTGCCGTACTTCTTAAAAACAGTACGGTGATCCCTAAAGCTATAGGCACATCTATATTCAGCAGTCCAGATCTTAACCCTTTAAAAGCTGAAATAAAATAATCTTTCCCCGAGTAAAATACCACCGGTAAGGAAAATGCAAACATCAGCCAGCGGAATAAATGTTTAAATCGTTCCAGCCAGAATTCATTGATCTCGAAATATTCAGGAAAAGAAAGAAACATGATATTCCCGAAAGCGAAACCTGCCACCCCGAGCTTGTATATAAGGCTCCGGTCTACGCTGGTTTCAGTTTTTTCATAATTATCCAGAGAAATATTGGGTTCATACCCGATACGGGCCAGGAGAAGAACTAGTGTTTTCAGGCTAATTTCTTCCGAAGAAAAACTTAAACGAATTGTCTTTTTAGGGAAATCTACCTGTGAACTCTTTATCCCTTTATGGAGTTTATGAAGATTTTCCAGGATCCAGATACAGGAGCTACAATGTATAGAAGGTATGGTAAAGGAAACTATTTGGGTGTCGCCATGGTCAAACTGAAGTAATTTGTCCTGGATCTCGGTATTATCCAAATAATCGTATTTACCTTCCTTTATTTTCGGAGAGATTCCCGGGGCATTTTCCAGGTCATAATAATAGGAGAGATCATTGGTGTTCAAAATTTCAAAAACGGTCTTACAACCAGAACAACAAAAGGACTTTTCCTCATATTTTATTAGGTCTTCCAGGCAGTCCTCGCCACAGTGAAAGCATGTCTCCATAGCTCTGAATAAATATTAAGGAAACAAAGCTGAGAAATTGAAATCTGTAAAAATATGACGGGAATCAGTGATTGCCTTTTTTCAAAACTATAACGTTTTCGGCACTTTCGAGCATTTCAAAATATATCAAAACCTGACATTCATCATTATTTGGAAAGCACTTCTACCGCAAATTTGTATTGAATTAAAAATGTAACCGATATGAAACCTTACAGCAACTTTAGGATTTTACTAGTGGCATTTCTTATAAGCTTTGGAGTAAATGCACAATCCTATAAACTGAACAATCAAGCTTCCAGTCTTCTAATAGATGGTACTTCCAATATTCATGACTGGACTATCGAGGCAGAAAATACCGGAGGTAATCTTACTGCGGAATTTAATGCAGACAAACTTGAGGATATAGGTAAACTGGAATTTACCGTAATGGCCGAAAGTTTAATGAGTGGTAAAAGCGGAATGGATAAGAACACCTATAAAGCTTTGAATACAGACAAGTACAAGGAGATCACCTATAAGCTTAAAGATGTTAAGAGCATCGATAAGGTTTCTGCTGACACATATAATGTAAAAACCACCGGAACTCTGGAAATAGCCGGTACTAAAAAGGATATCAATCTCGATTTCAATTTAAAATCAGGCTCTAACCAGGTTGTTCTAAATGGAGAATACAAACTAAATATGACCAATTACGGAATAGAAGCTCCAACCGCTATGTTCGGAACCATTAAAACTGGAGAAGACGTAGTTATTAAATTCGAATCACACTTTAAAAAATAAACTCAACCTTAAATTAAATAAAAATGAAAACTTTCACTCAAATATTCGGAATTGCAATTATGGTTTTGATGGCCCTCCCGACGATGGCTCAGAACCAGAGAGATCTCGACAACTTTAGATATCGTGATCAAAGAGGAATCAATCAATTTGAAGCTCCTAAGGATACAGTATCCACTTTTGACGGACTTCATGTAAGAGTAGGTGGAGCTTCCACTATCCAGTTCCAGTCCTTAAGTCAGGAAAATGACGGACCAATAGAACTTGTAGATCTTGGAGGAAACTTTAACCTGGCCACAGCAAATTTAGACCTTGATGTAGCACTTTATGACGGAGTTAGAATGCACCTTAGAACATATCTTTCTTCTCAACACCATAATGAAGCTTATGTAAAAGGTGGATATATCCAGATAGATAAACTGGACTTCATCAGCGAAGGTTTTGCTGAAGGTCTTATGGACCACCTGAGAGTTAAGATTGGTCACATGGAAAACAACTATGGTGACGGTCACTTTAGAAGAACAGATAACGCGCAGTCTATTTATAACCCATTTGTAGGTAACTATGTAATGGATGCCTTTACTACCGAAGTTGGTGCAGAATTATACTATTTTGGTGGCCCCTGGTTAGGTATGGTTGGTTTAACCAATGGTAAACTGAACCAGAACGTATCTGATAAAAACCAGACCAGCCCATCTTTCCTTGCCAAATTTGGATATGATAATGAGTTCTCTGAAAATACGAGATTTAGATTAACCGGTTCTGTTTATCATAGTGCACATAACGATGCCAGAGGTGTATACCTTTACAGAGGTGACCGTGCCGGATCTCGTTACTACGAAGTACTAAGCGATGTAGAAGGTGGTGGTGACGGATTTAGAGGAGGTATGGTTGTACCGGATTTCCGAAACAAAATGACTTCTTTCATGATCAACCCATTCGTAAAGGTAGGTGGACTTGAGTTCTTTGGAATCATTGAAACAACTTCAGGAAAAGACAAAGGAGATTCTGATACAAGAAGCTACAACCAATTCTCTGGAGAGCTACTATACAGATTTGGAAAATACGAGGATTTCCATATTGGAGGACGTTATAATACTGTAAGTGGTGAATTGTCTTCTGGTGAGGATATCGATGTAAACAGATTTCAACTTGCTGCCGGTTGGTTTATGACCAAAAATATCCTGATGAAATTAGAATATGTGAACCAGGAGTATAAAGGTTATCCAACAGATGACATCCACCATGGAGGAAGTTTCGACGGACTTATGGTAGAAGCAGCAATTAGCTTCTAATAATTGAATAATGATTTTCGGGTAGCTTTTCTTAAATTTAGTTTTAAGGTTCGCTACCCGAAATATTTTCTGGTAATCTCAAATTTCTGAATCATGAAAAAGGTACTAATATTCATAGGAGTGGTGCTTTTAGGTTTATCTCTCCAGGCACAGAAAGATTTCGAAAAAGAGATGATCATGATCCTTCCCGAAAGTGAATTGATCATAGCCGGAAGTACCAATGTAAATAAATTTGACTGCAAGTTTAACATCTCCCTAATCAGTAACTGGCAGGAGATAAAATTCACCAGGGAAGATAAATTCCTTAGGTTTCACCAGCTTTTCCTGCCACTTAAAACCACAGGATTTGACTGTGGTAATAAAAGGATGAATTCAGATTTTCAGGATCTTTTAATGTGTGACCAGTATCCCGAGATCAGGATCCAGATCAACCAAATTGAACTTTACCCGGGTGAATTCAATAAAGCATTTATCACGGTTCAACTAGCCGGAAAAACTAAAGATTATGAGCTTCCGGTTCTTGTGAGTCAGGATTACTTTAAAGGTAAGTTTAAAATAAACATCCGGGATTTCGGACTTGAGCCTCCTAAAAAAGCATTAGGCCTGGTAGAAGTTGATGAAATGATCGAGGTTCTTTTCAATTTAAAGCTCAATCAAAAATAAAAATCCTTTGTTTTCTTTAAATTATTAGAGAAAATCTCAAGAAAAAAAATACTATGAAAGATCTTAATATAGTTTCAGCTCAGGATGCCGTTGCCAAAGTGAAATCTAACCAGCGGGTATTTCTACAGGGAGCAGCAATGACCCCGAATGTACTTATCGATGCACTTTGTAATCGCTATAATGAACTTAAGAACGTAGAGCTTATCCAGATTCATACTGAAGGAAATGCCCTTTACACTCAACCACCTTATCATGATTCGTTTAAAACGAATAGTTGTTTTGTGGGAGGTAATGTAAGGAAGGCAGTAAATTCAGATTATGGTGCTTATATCCCAATTTTCCTTAGTGATATTCATTTACTTTTCAGACAGAATATTTTACCCCTGGACTTTGCTTTTATCCAGGTTTCACCTCCAGACAAACATGGCTACTGTTCCTTAGGAGTTTCGGTAGATGTTACCCTTCCCGCTATACAAACAGCGAAAAAAGTAATTGCTCAAATAAACCCCAATGTACCCAGAACTCATGGAGACGGAGTTATTCACATAAGCAAGTTGGATGCAGCAGTGGAAGTAGATATTCCAATACATGCTCATGTGCTTGGGGAACCTACCAATATAGAAAAGCAAATAGGAAAACATGTCGCTGAACTGGTGGAAGACGGAGCCACTTTGCAGATGGGAATAGGCGGAATTCCTAATGTTGTTCTTAGTAATCTTACCAACCATAAAAGACTGGGAATACATACAGAGATGTTCTCTGACGGTATTTTACCGCTCGTAGAGAAAGGTGTTATTACAGGAGAAGAAAAAGAGATAAAAACCGGGAAGCTGGTGACCTGCTTCGCCGTAGGATCTCCAAAACTCTATGACTATGTAGATGACAATCCATTAGTCCATTTTAAAGAAGCCGGTTATACTAATGATACCGCTATTATTAGAAAGAACCCAAAGGTAACTGCCATCAACTCGGCAATAGAAATTGATCTTACCGGCCAGGTATGCGCAGATACCATAGGAAAAATTCAATATTCCGGAGTTGGCGGACAAATGGACTTTATTAGAGGCGCTGCACTTTCACCAGGTGGGAAAGCTATTATAGCCATGCCATCTGTTACCAAGAATGGTATTTCAAAGATAGTTCCTTATTTAAAAGAAGGTGCCGGAGTTACCACCACTCGTGCTCACGTGCACTATATTGCTACAGAATATGGTGTGGTAGATCTATTTGGAAAAAATCTGAAACAGCGAGCAGAAGCTCTTATTTCAATTGCTCACCCAGATCATAGGGAAGAACTCTCCAGGCAGGCATTTGAGAGATTAAATGTGTAATTAGCGAAATAGACTTATTAAACAATATAAATCAACGGGAGGCGACCAAGGAATAAAATCTTTAGGTCGCCTCCCTTTTTAGATTAACAGGAAGATTAAATGTCGATTTAGAATTGAATTTAATTTGTTCAGTTTAGCTGATTTACATCATATTTTAAAAGTACTCCTGATCCTATTTTTACGCTGTAATAAAAAATCAGAAATCATGAGCTTTTACCAAAAACAACTATCAGAATTTACGCGTGATTTTTACGCAGGAGCATCAACAGGAATCATTGTTTCGAGCTGTATGGGATCTATTGCCGCCATGCTTGTATTAATGAATGGACATGGCCTAAAAGAAATGATCCAGCTTGGACTTATTGTAGTTGTATGTATGTGGTTTAATGCTTCTGTCCTTGCACAGTTAAAAGCAAAATTTGTATTCAATTCTTTAATTATCAGTTTACTGGTAAGCACTACCTTTATCCTTATCAATATACTTTCTTAAATGAAGGAGGATCTTAAGGAGCGTACCGATATTCATAAACTGGTAGTAAATTTTTATACCAGGGTTCGCCAGAACCATGAAATAGGTTACTTTTTCAATAATAGTATTAAGGACTGGGATGAGCACTTCGAAAAGCTCACCGATTTTTGGGAAAGTAACCTATTTTTTACCGGCGCCTATCAGGGTAACCCGGCCCTGGCTCATGTTAAAGTAGACATGGGACACGAAAATAGCATTACCGAATACCATTTTGGGATCTGGCTTAACCTATGGTTTCAAACAATTAATGAAATGTATGCGGGAGAAATGGCTGAACGCCTTAAGCACAACGCCCGCAAAATGTCCACCCATCTATTTCTTAGGATTTATCAGCACAGAAAGATCTCAAAATAAGATATTTCCACTCACTATTTGATAAGAATCATTTCGCAAGATTCGCTAAATAAAAAAACCTGAATAGCTATTCAGGTTTACTTTTTCAAAATTAAAATATGATTACCCGTGATAAACAAATATCGGGATCTTTATATCCATATGGGCTGAAAAGCCATATTTGGCATGTAGTAAACGGTCACAAATACTAAGATTTCTGCCAACCACGAATATAATATCGAATTCCTCCTGCAATTCTCTGAATAACTCCCTGGTAAATGGCACAGGAGTTTTTATAGTCCCATTTGGGTTAGATGAATCATGATAGTCTATATCCCCATCTTTTATTTCCAGATAGGTAAAATCTAAAGGTTCAAGATAATTAAGATCATGGACGACCCCATCCTGCGCATTAACCGAGAGGATCTCAGGATCTACTGGAAAAACCGCTTTTTTGGGATCTACAAAACTGCAGCTCCCGGGAACAGCTATAATATTGCATTTTATTTTCCTAACCACATCATAAGCATGGCTTCCCAAAATTGGATGATCATGCTCAGCATGACTCACCGCGCCAATAAATATCAGGTCTATTTTCTTTTCTGAGAGTGCTTTCCGTACAGCACTAATAAGGTTCTCAGATGAAAGTATAGTATTGAATTTATGTTTTTTATTCCGGGTATAGGCTTTAAGTTCTTTGGCACTTTTTTGTAGAGCCTCTAAAGTGGTTACCACTTCATTTCCCAGCTTGGATTCGGCAGATTTATTGAAATTAAAATTTTTAATATTCAATAAATAGAAATTCACCTGTTCTTTCTGAAGGAAATCAACAGCGTACCTGCCTGCGTTACCGGAAGTTTCTAAGAAATCGGTTAGGATTAAAACGTTCATGGATCATCACTTATTAAAGCGAAATTAGGTGATGTCCTCATCCAAAAAAATGATGAAAATCAGTTCTTAAGAATTAATTGAAAAAGCCTGCTATTTAACCCTTTTAAGCGCTTCAGAATCCATTAATTTAATATTACGGCCTTCGATCTCTATAAGTCCTTCTTTTTTAAATTCTGAGAGTGTCCTGATCAAACTTTCCGGGGCCATTCCCGCAACACCGGCAAGGTCTGCCCTGGAGATTCTGATGCTTTTTAATGGATGTTTTTTGATCCTTTCAGCAAATAGAAGAATCGTGTTCGCTGTCTTTTTTCTAACCGAACCGTAAGCCATATCCATTAATTGCTGCTTTAATTCTGAAAGATTATTATTTAAAACCTCAACAAGCTGCATGGCGATCTTTGGATTTCCTGCCAGGATCTTATGAAACTCTTCGCGTGAGACCGCATAAAGCTGGGTATCTTCCATAGCAGTAGCATAATCTTCATAGGAGGATTGCGGATCGTTTGCATGATTCCCGAAAAAATCGTCCTCTTTATAAAGCTCGGTAATTAGTTCTTTCCCCTGATTATCCATTCTATGTGCCTTGACCACACCTCTTTTGAGAAGGTAAAAATAATTGGCGTGTTTACCTTTTTCATAGATAGTTTCTCCTTTTTTGAAAAATTGAAGGTCCTGTTTTGCAAAGATCTCCCTTAGATCATCGAGGTCTTTCAACTTCTCCCCAGGCTGTGAATTTACCTTTTCTTTTCTGTGGGAATTAAGAATGGCCATTTTAGCCAGCCTGCTTTCTATAGCACTCAATAATTCATCTTCTTCGAAAGGTTTAGTAAGGTAGTCATCGGCTCCCAGATCCATTCCCCGGCGAATGTCCTTATGCTCTGTTTTTGCTGAAAGAAAGATAAAAGGGATATTCAGGGTTTCAGGATCCTGGCTTAAGGCTTCCAGAACGCCATATCCATCAACCTCTGGCATCATGATATCACAAATAATGATATCAGGAGTTTCTGCCTTGGCCTTTTCGATTCCTTTTTTCCCATTGGGTGCGGTAAGCACCTCATAATTGGATAGCTCCAATAATTCGGCTGTATTCTCTCTTACCGTTACATCATCTTCAATTAGCAATAATTTCTTCATAAGGTTATTTAAAAATTATTTCCTGTTTATGATTTATCCATAGGAACTTTCGCAGTGAAGGTAGTTCCTATATTCTCTTTACTTTCAAATTTAATTGATCCACCAAGGTTTTCAAGATGGGTTTTGGCGATATTCAAACCAATACCTGTTCCCTGGTCAAGTAGAGCATTTTCTGCTCTAAAATATCTTTCAAAAATATGTTTCTGATCTTTCTTCGGGATACCCCTGCCCTGATCTGCTATTTCAAAGACGATATTTTCACCTTCAAAATCTACTAAGAATTTGATTAGTGTATCTTCAGGTGAATATTTTATAGCATTACCCAACAAATTGGAAAGCACCAGCTCAAGGATCTTTTCGTCCATAAAAAGCTCTACATCCTCCAGATCTTTGGGATAAACAATTTCCTGTCCATCTTTAAGGGTGATATTAGCATTATAGATCACCTCATTGATCAATCTTTTCAGGCCAAATTTTGAAAATTTATACTGTCCCCTTCCACTGTCAAGTCGTTCTATAGATAGGAAATCGTTCAGGATCGTGTTTAGATAATGCACCTTGTTCTTGATAGTATCCAGATGTTTTTCCCTTTTCTCCTGCTGATCTTCTTTGGTATATTTTACAGCCAGGGTAGCTGAAGTTAAGATTCCGCTTAAAGGAGTTTTAAACTCATGAGAAACCAGGGAAAGGAATTTTGTTTTCAATTCGTTCAGTTCCTTTTCTTTCTGCAAGGCATCTTTAATTCTTCTTTCCGCTTCCTTCCTACGATTGATCTCTTCTTCCAGGTCTAGATTCAGGTCCTTAAGCTCCTGCACGGTGTCGCTTAGTTCCTGAGTCCTAATCTTGATCTTTTCTTCGAGCCTGGAATTTAATTCCTTTATTTGCCTTTGATTCTCCTTTCTAACCGTAATATCTATAACCAGAGACATAACGAAACGTTCCCCGTTTATTTCGAAGGGATTCAAACCAGCCTCCACAGGAAATAAAGAACCATCTTTCTTTACACCGTGAAGATCACGACCATGACCCATTTGCCGTTTTTCACTATCGCCTATAAACTTATCTACATGCTGCTGATGTTTATGATGATATTTTTTCGGGATTAGAAGATCCAGGTGTTGCAGCTCAAGTTCTCCGTGATCATAACCAAACATTTCCTCTGCTGCATTATTTGCCGCTACGACTATTTGTTTAGAATTAACCACTATTATTCCTTCAGAAGCACCTTGAAATAATAAATTGAAGACGTTCTTATTATCTAGAAAATTTTCCTGCAAATTAGATTCTGTTTAATGCCATTAAAGGTAAAATCTTTTTGATAAAAAACCTTAAAATAGAATAATTACTCCAACTTTTCAGGTGATTTATCCTCGTACATATCATCAAAGGCCTTTTCAGTCACATAATTATCTGTAAGGATTTTATAGACGGTAAAAATTAAAAGTAACTGGCCAAAGCACATAAGGTAAAACAGTATTCCGAAAGAAAAATTAAGTGAAGCTAAAACGGTGAGAGCTACTAAAATTATACTGGTGGCTATTAATAAGCCCATTCCTGTAATTTTCATTTTTTCTTCTTAAATTACTGATTAATAGACCAAATACCTCTTAAGGATTCCCTAAAAATTATGCAGAGGTATGCTGTAATTCATGATCTGTGTCATATTTTTTTTAGGCATCTAATCATAGTTTTGAATAGGAACCAAATATTTAAAACTATGTTCAATCAAATTCAATACGTAAAGATTCCCCAAAGCGAAACGCTGAATAATTATACCGAAGAAAAGCTTAACCGCTTGCGGGAGAAATATGGAATGATCCAGAAATTAAAGGTGAACTTTAAGCTGGAGAATAAAAAGCCACGAAATGGCAAGATTTGTGAAATTGAATGCTCTGTACCAGGAACAAAATTTCACGCAGCGGCTACTACCGAATATTTTGAAACTGCCGTAAAGGTTGCGTTCAGTATAATTGGTAAACAACTAGAGAAGAAGAAAGCCATGTTAATGGCCTAATAAACTAAAAATAAGCATCATGAAAACTATTCTTGTACCTGTAGATTTTTCGAAGCATTCTGAATATGCATTAGAAGTAGCAGCCAGCCTGGCTAAAAAACAAAACGCCGAGATCATTGTGCTTCATATGATGGGACTAAACGAGTCTTTCCTAACCAAGGATGAAAAACAAGAAGTTTTTAATGCCATTTATTTTATGAAGCTTACCAAACAGAAATTTGATGAACTTCTGAACAAGGATTTTCTGAAAGGTATTGAAGTCAAAGAGGTTGTTAAGACCCATAAAGTTTTTTCTGAAATAAATGAAATTGCCAAGGAATATGAAGCAGATCTTATTGTTATGGGCTCACACGGTGCAGCCGGAATAAAAGAAGTTTTTGTGGGTTCTAATACCGAAAAGGTAGTAAGAACCGCAGACCTCCCAGTGCTGGTGATTAAAGAACGAATAACCGATTTCAAAATTGATGATGCGGTATTTGTTACCGATTTTAATATTGAAACTCTTAATTCTTTTATCAAAGCAAGAAATTTCTTTAAAGTCTTCAACGTGGAACCTAAGATTCTTTTTGTCAATATTCCTGAAAAATTCCTGAGTACAAGTGAAATGGAACTTAAGGCATACAATTTCCTTATTGACGCCGGAATGGACAATAAAGAATTCAAAAAAAATGTGATCTTCTACGACGATTATACTGCCGAAAGAGGGATATACAATTTCTGTAATGAAGCTGAGATGGATGCCATCGCCATACCAACCCATGGACGAAAAGGCCTTGGTCACTTCTTCCTGGGTAGCGTTGGAGAAAATGTAGCCAACCACGCCAGTATCCCGGTGATCACATTTAAGATCTAACCAAGGGTGCAAGTATGCACCCTGCTAGGCGGGGATCTTTAAATCGATACAAATATGAGAATCCTGTTTGCCATAATCCTGTTCCTGCACCTTTTGGTCCATTATTTAGGATTCGCAGGATCCAATAATTGGTTACCAGGTTCTCATTTTGCAGAAATTTCTAAAGTCCAGGGTTTCTTCTGGCTGCTGGTATCAGTTTTTCTCGTCATAATTATCTTTTTATTTCTAAAAGCTAAACCTGCATGGATAATATTGGCAATTCCAGTAATTATCGCCTCACAGGTGCTTATAATTCTCAATTGGGATGCTGCTAAATTTGGCAGTTTTGTGAATATTATAATTCTACTAGTTCTCATCTTCTCCTTTGCCGGCTGGCGCTTCGAAAACAAATTCAAAAAAGACAAAATAGAGGCAATCATTATTGATTCCAATCAGGACAAGGTGATTACGAATGCTGATACGGAACATCTCCCAGAATTAGTTCAAAAATATATCCGTTATTCGGGATTCATAGGAAAACCCAAAATCAAAAATTTCGAGCTCAGGTTTTCCGGACAAATGCGGGAAAGAAACAAGAAATGGTTCAGTTTTACATCTGAACAACTAAATACAATTCAACATCCCGGCAGATTCTTTTTTATGAAAGCCAATTTTAAGGGAATCCCGACTAAAGGCTATCATAAATATGATGGGCACTCAGCCCGAATGACCATTAAACCATTGTCTGTATTCAAAGTTATTGATCTAAGTTCAAAAGAACTTCTACTATCAGAAATGGTGACCTATTTAAATGATATTTGCCTTTTTGCACCCGGAGCCCTTATAGACAGTAAATTCACCTGGGAAGACCAGGAGGATAATAAGGTTAAGGTAAACTACTCCAATTCCGGAGAATCAGTTTCTGGAATCCTTGAGATCAATGGCCAAGGACAGCTTACCAATTTTTTTTCGAACGATAGATATTCGGTAGATGAGATGAAAAAATTTCTCTTTTCTACTCCTGTAAGAGATTACAGATTATTTGATGGATATCTTTTACCCGGCTATGGCGAAGCTATCTGGCATTATCCAGAAGAGGAATTTGTATATGGAAAGTTCAATATCCAGAAAGTAAAATTCAATATACATCGGGATTTTAAAAGCAGTTAAGCGCGATCTCTACCATTTCTCCCAGCTTTTTCTCCCGGACTTCTGAAGAAACCTCATCCCCATTCACCAGGGAATCTGATATCGTAAGAATTGAAAGTGCATGAACTCCAAATTTAGCTGCCAGGGTATAAATACCTGCAGTTTCCATTTCTGCACAAAGGGTTCCGTGAGCAGCCCATTTTTTATAATAATCAGGATCATCGTCATAGAAAATATCTGAAGAAAGCACATTTCCAGCCTTGAAATTTATACCATTATCATTCGCGTATTTCACGGCGTTCATTAGTAAGTCAAAGTTCGCTGTTGGTGCAAAATCGGCATATTTAAATGTAGCTTTATTTAAGGCAGAATTTGTAGAAGCCGACATGGCAATAACTATATCCATTAATTCCAGATCAGGCTGAAAAGCACCGGCGCTACCCACTCTAATGAGGTTTTTTACTCCATATTCTTTAATAAGCTCATGGCAATATATCATTGCAGATGGAATACCCATCCCGGTTCCCTGCACAGAAACTCTTCTGCCTTTATAGGTCCCGGTATAACCCAGCATTCCGCGAATATTATTATAGCAGGAACTATTTTCTAAAAAAGTTTCTGCAATCCATTTTGCCCGTAAAGGGTCTCCCGGAAGTAGAACGGTTTCAGCAATCTGGCCTTTTTCAGCTTCAATATGTAAGCTCATCTGAACAATTGGTTTTATGAAATAATTTTTATTCCCGAAGAGGTGCCAATTCGGTCCACTCCCAATTCGATATATTTTCTGGCTGTTTCAGCATCTCTTATACCCCCGGAAGCTTTG
>CBDTXN010000005.1:0-35566 GCA_965364455.1 uncultured Flavobacteriaceae bacterium | reverse complement strand
TTGCCGGTGGCCTTGAAACTACCTGTAAATTTGATGGAGAAAACTGGATTCTGAACGGTCAGAAAAAATGGATCGGGAACGCGACATTTTCAGATGTAACCATTATCTGGGCCCGAGACCTTGATTCTAACCAGGTAAAAGGCTTCTTAGTTAGAAAAGAAAATCCAGGCTTTGAAACAGAGAAGATCAGAGATAAAATGGCGCTAAGAATTGTGCAGAATGCCATTATTACTTTGACCGATTGTAAAATTCCTGAGAGCGATAGATTACAAAATGCCAATTCATTTAAGGATACGGCCAATGTACTACGTATGACCAGGGCCGGAGTGGCCTGGCAGGCGGTTGGATGCGCACGTGGAGCCTATGAAAGCGCTTTGAAATACACCAAAAAAAGAGAACAATTTGGAAGGCCTATTGCCTCTTTTCAGCTGATTCAAAATCATCTTGTGGAAATGCTTTCGAACCTTACCTCTATGCAAACACTTTGTTTTCGTTTATCCGAATTACAGGATCAGGATCTGCTTAAAGATGAACATGCAAGTCTGGCGAAAGTCTATTGCAGTATGCGCATGAGAGATGTAGTTAGCCAGGCAAGAGAGGTGTTGGGTGGTAATGGAATTTTACTAGAATATGATGTAGCTCGTTTTGTGGCAGATGCTGAAGCGATCTACAGTTACGAAGGAACAAAAGAAATAAATTCACTAATCGTTGGCCGGGCAATTACCGGATACAGTGCATTTGTGAGCTAAAAAGAAAAAGAAAATTTTATGTCAGTATTGATTGTAAGTCCGGGAAGAGATCCGGCCGAATGGAACAAAGCATTGGAAAACCAGCCTCCGGGAATGCATATTTCTGTTTATCCGGAAGCCCAAGCTCCTGAGGAGGTTGAGTTTGCCTTAACCTGGAATCATCCAAGAGGTTTGTTTAAAAATTATCCTAACCTAAAGGTGATCGCGAGTATGGGAGCAGGTGTGGATCACATTTTAAGTGACGAGGCCCTACCTGAAGATGTTAAAGTAACCAAGGTAGTAGATGACACCCTCACAGAAGATATGGGTGATTTTATTTTAAGCCAGGTGATGAACCATATTAGAGGCCTGCACCATTACGTGAAATGTCAAAAAGAAAAGAAATGGGACAAATTTCAATATAATAGACCCCAGGATACTAAAGTTGGTATTATGGGTCTTGGAGTCCTTGGTAATGCAGTTGCCGATAAGCTTCATAAAAACTTTTTCAAAGTTTATGGTTGGTCCAGAACCGAGAAGAGCTGTGATAATGTAACAAGTTTTTATGGTAAGGATCAGCTGGAAGAATTCCTAAAGAATTCGGAAATTCTGGTTTGTTTATTACCTTTAACTGAGGATACAGAAAATATCCTGAATGCAGATCTTTTTGATATGCTACCAGAAGGAGCTTATGTGATAAATGTCGCCAGAGGTGAACACCTGGTAGAGCACGATCTTATGGAAATGATAGATAATGGTCATCTTTCGGGAGCTTCGCTGGACGTTTTCAGGGAAGAACCCTTACCGGAGGAACATCCTTTCTGGGAACATCCGAAAATTAATATTACCCCCCATATTGCAAGTTTAACCAAACCTGAGTCTGTAGTACCACAGATCGCTGAAAATTATGACCACATGAAGGAAGGCGAACCTCTTAAAAACAGGGTGGAGATGGACAAAGGTTATTGATAATTAAATCTTTTGCAGATGGATACACTAAAAAATATCATGGTCGCCGTCGACTTTAATGACAGCATTGGAGAATTGATGGTTTATGCCGACAGTCTGGCTCATAAATTTGGTTCAAAAGTTTGGATCCTGCACGTTGCAGAACCCGAGCCTGATTTTGTAGGCTACGAACCGGTACCCCAATATATTCGTGATATTAAGGCGGAAGAATACCGGGAAGAACACCGAAATCTTCAGGAGATCTGTAAAAACTTTCTAAGCGAGGAAATCAGTGCGGAAGCGTTACTAATCCAGGGATCTACCGTTAAAACGGTAATGGATGAAGCCCAAAAATTAGATATTGATCTTTTGATCGTGGGAACCCATAAACATAGCTTTTTACATAATCTTTTGCAGGAAAGTGTATCCATGGAGCTCATTAAAAAAGTAGACATTCCCGTGCTCACGATTCCAATAGTAGATTAAAGAATAAATAAAAAATCCCTGAAATTTCAGGGATTTTTTATTTTCACTCCAAACTTAGAGATCTTGGAAATAAAAAAAGCTCATTTAGAGAAAGCCCTAAAAAGGATAGAACCGCATATCCACAGGACACCGGTATTAAGTTCAACCCTTATTAATGAAATGTTTGATACTAATATCAGGTTTAAGTGCGACAATTTCCAAAGAATGGGTGCCTTTAAAATGAGAGGTGCTACCAATGCCATTTTAAATCTTTCGCTAGAGAAAATGGAAAAAGGAGTAGTGACCCACTCTTCAGGAAATTTTGCTCAGGCTCTATCACTTGCGGCCAAAAGCCTGAAGGTTCCGGCCTATATCGTCATGCCGGAATCTGCCCCGGAAGTTAAAAAAGCTGCCGTTAGAACATACGAAGGTAAAATAACCGAATGTCCCTCGACCTTAAAGGACCGTGAAGAGACTGCAGCCAAAATTCAGGAAGAAACCGGGGCAACCTTCGTCCATCCATCAAATGATCTTGATGTAATTATTGGTCAGGGAACAGCGGCTATGGAATTGTTACAGGACCATCCCGATCTTGATTATATTCTATGTCCGGTTGGCGGGGGCGGACTAATTACGGAGAAAATTGCAAATGTATAGGTGGTGAACCTCTCGAAGCAGATGATGCCTGGCGTTCACTTAGATCTGGCAAAATTGAAAATAACGAAACTGCTAATACTATCGCTGACGGGCTTAAGACTCAACTCGGAGATAAAAATTTCCCCATTATCCTGGAAAACGTAGATGAAATTATCAGGGTTTCAGAAGAGGAGATCAGGACTGCGCTTAGACTAATCTGGGAACGAATGAAGATAATCGTTGAACCCTCCAGTGCGGTTCCCCTGGCGGCTTTAATCAGAGAAAAAGATAAATTCAAAGGTAAAAAGGTTGGGATTATTATTTCGGGAGGAAATGTTGACCTCAATCATCTTCCTTTTTAAACCCTAAGGCTTAGTTTATTATATTTACTACTGGCCATCTTTCATCCAAATGAAAGATACTGTATATTTAAATATTATAAACTACTCAATCATGCACAGATCTTTAAGGGTATCTTTCCTTTTATTCCTCTTAATTACCAACTTCAATTCTACTTTCGCTCAGAAAGACGAAAAAAATGATGACAAATGGGACGTATCAGATCCCTATCCTGAAGACTGGAATTTTAAGACCTTAAACCTGAATACAGATGAGGGTACCTGGATGAACCTGGACGTAAGTCCCGATGGCAAAACTATAATTTTTGACCTCTTAGGTGATATTTATAAAATGCCTGTTAGCGGAGGTAAAGCTACCATTCTGAGATCTGGAATTCCTTACGAAGTTCAACCAAGGTTTAGTCCTGACGGATCAAAAATATCCTTTACCAGTGATGCCGGAGGTGGTGATAATATCTGGATCATGGATGTTAATGGAAAAAACGCAGAGCAGATCACTGAAGAAAAATTCAGATTATTGAACAATGCGGTCTGGACTCCAGATGGACATTCAATTATTGCCAGAAAACATTTTACCTCAGGTCGCTCGCTTGGAGCCGGCGAAATGTGGCAATATCATATTGCTGCAAAGGGCGGTATCCAGCTTACCAAAAGAAAGAACGATCAGCAGGATGTAAATGAGCCTAGCTTATCTCCGGATGGAAAATATCTATTTTACAGTGAAGATATGTACCCGGGAGGTAATTTTCAGTATAACAAAGATCCGAACAAACAGATCTATGTGATCAAAAGATATAATTTCGAAACTGGTGAAACCATTACAGTTACGGGAGGTCCGGGGGGAGCAGCGCGGCCGGAAGTCTCTCCTGACGGAACCAAACTGGCCTTTGTAAAACGAATCCGAACAAAATCTGTATTATTTATCCACGACCTGGATACAGGTGAAGAATGGCCGGTATTTGATAAATTAAGCAAAGATCAGCAGGAGGCCTGGGCGATATTTGGTGTTTATCCTAATTATAGCTGGATGCCCAATAACGAGGAACTTATTTTCTGGGCGAATGGAAAGATCAATAAGGTAAATATAGCATCTTACGATGTCTCAGAAATTCCTTTCCAGGTTTCAAATGAAATAAAGATCGCAGAGACACTTCAAACAGACCATGAGGTATTTTCAGAAAAATTCAATCCTAAAGTAATTCGTCATGCGGTAACTTCTCCCAACGGAAAGACATTAGTTTTTAATGCTGTTGGATACTTATGGAAAAAATCACTTCCAAATGGTAAACCTCAACGAATTACCAATTCTGAAGACTTTGAATTTGAACCTTCTTTTTCACCGGATGGTAATCATATTATTTATGTAAGCTGGGATGATGAGGACCTTGGATCTATAAGAAAAGTATCACTTTCAGGTGGTTCTGCGGAAACTATAACCGATGAAAAAGGTATTTATCGGAATCCATCCTATTCCAGTGATGGAAAAATGATCGTTTTCTCCAAGGAAAGCGGGAACTCAGACCAGGGCCAGACTTTCACCAAAGAGCCTGGTATCTACACTATGACCTCTTCCGGAGAGAATGTAAAAAGACTGGTAAATTCAGGAAATTTTCCTGTATTCAATGCAGATGATTCCAGGGTATTTTATCAGGCCGGAGGATATTTTTTCGGGAATATCACTAAAACATTAAACAGTGTAGACCTCAATGGTAAGGATGAAAGAACGCATATAAAATCAAAATATGCCAATCGAATTCTTCCCAGTCCAGACAACAAATGGATACTTTTCAGCAATTTACATAAAGCCTATGTGGCGCCTTTCGTGATGACCGGTAAGGAAGTGGAACTAACTCCCGATTCTAAAACCATACCTGTAACCCAGGTATCAAAAGATGCCGGGATCAATTTACACTGGTCTGGTAATAGTGAGAAAATTCACTGGACTTTAGGCGATGAATACTTTACCAATGAAATTGAGCAACGCTTCACTTTCTTGAAAAATTCACCCGATTCAATTCCTCCGATTACTGAAAAAGGGATCAAAGTTGGACTTGAAGTGAATACCGATGTACCTGAAGGTATCATTGCATTTACCAACGCCAGAATTATCACGATGAATGGTGATGAAGTGATCGAGAACGGAAGTATCGTGATCAAGGAAAATAAAATTGAGGCGGTAGGTTCTACTGGCGATGTAAACATTCCAAATTCAGCTAAGGTTTATGATGTTTCTGGAAAAACCATAATGCCTGGAATGATCGATTCTCATGCCCACATGGGTGCTTTTAGATATGGAATAACCCCTAAAAAGCATTGGCCTTCTTATGCAAATCTTGCTTTTGGGGTAACCACAGCTCATGATCCCTCCGCATTAAGTGAAACAGTATTTGGAATCGCGGAGCTTATTAAAAGCGGTGAAATGGTTGGTCCAAGATTATACTCTACAGGAATCATTTTGTATGGTGCCGATGGTGATTTTAAAGCTGAGATCAATAGTATTGACGATGCCAGATCTGCGATAAGACGAACCAAGGCTTTTGGAGCTACTTCAGTAAAAAGTTATAATCAGCCAAGAAGGGAACAGCGGCAACAGGTCCTTTTAGCTGCAAAAGAGCTAAACATGAATGTGGTTCCGGAAGGAGGATCCACCTTTTTCCACAATATGAACATGATAATTGACGGACATACCGGTATTGAGCATAATATTCCGGTTGCCCCGGTCTATAAAGATATTCTTAGCCTTTGGGGCACCTCAAATACCGGCTACACTCCTACCCTTATAGTTAATTACGGAGGAATTAACGGCGAGTATTTATTCTATGATAAGTCTAATGTATGGGAAAATGAACGTCTATTAACCTTTACCCCCAGAGAGCTGGTAGATTCAAGATCAAGGCACAGAACAAAGCTACCTGAAGAAGAATATGAAAACGGCCCTATTTTAGTTTCTGAAACAGCTAAAACACTTTCTGATGAAGGAGTAAAAGTGAATATGGGAGCGCACGGACAGTTACAGGGCTTAGGAGCTCATTGGGAATTATGGCTGCTTCAAATGGGTGGAATGACCAATTTGGAGGCCTTAAAAACTGCAACCATCAATGGTGCTGAATATATCGGAATGGATAAAGAAATAGGTTCCCTCGAAAAAGGAAAACTGGCTGATCTTATCGTACTGGATAAGAATCCTCTTGAAGATATCAGGAATTCTGAAACTGTGCTATATACCATGGTGAACGGTAGATTATTTGATGCAAAAACAATGCATCAGATAGGTAATGAACCTAAAGAAAGAACAAATTTCTACTGGGAGAACAACAAGTATAATTCTGCCTTCCAGTGGCACGAAAGCACCCAAAGCTTTATGAAACCTAATTGTGTATGTCATGGTACAGGAAATTAACGCATAGCATGAAATAATAGCAAAGGCATGGAATTGTATCTAACGGTTGCGATAATCATCATAGGGATCATTCTCTTTGTGCGCGATTATTTCTCGATTGATACAACTTCAATTATCATCATGGCCCTTTTTATTGTATCCGGAGTTTTAAGTCCGGAAGAAGGGTTTTCAGGATTCAACCATCCAGCTACTATTACTCTGGGCTGTATGTTCGTAGTTAGTGCCGGGATCTTTAAATCGGGAATTATAGATGGCCTTAGCGCCAAGCTCATTAAAATTGCCAGGATCAACTATTTTCTTGCTCTGGTCTCACTCTGTCTAACGTCAGCAGTACTTTCGGCTTTTATCAACGATTCAGCAGTTGTCGCCATCCTTATTCCTGTGGCTTTACTGGTATGCCGGGAGGCTAACATCAGCCCGGCAAGATTGCTTATTCCTATATCGTTTTCAGCATTATTTGGCGGAACCTGTACTTTAATAGGTACTTCCACAAACATCCTTGTTAGCAGTTACGCTGAAAAACTAGGTTCTGAAGCTTTCGGGATGTTCGAGTTTTCGCTTGCAGCCTTGTGTTTACTTACTATTGGGATGACCTATATCTTTATAGTTGGCCCGATATTATTACCTAAAAGAGATCTCCCTCATGCAGCGGGACTCAAGAAAGAAGCTGAAAAATATATGGCAGAAATTGAGTTGCATGAAGAAAGTGATGATGTGGACAGGTCAATTTCAGAATCTAAACTAGTAAACGATTATAAAGTTCAGATCCTTAGGATCAAAAGGAAGCATTATCGGGTTTATGAAATAAACGGGGAAACAGTACTTAGAGAAAATGACCTGATTAGAATTCTGGTAGACCCTGTGAACCTGGCAAAGTTGAAAGTAAAAAAGGGGCTTTCGGTTAGAGGGGATAAGGAAAACGTTCAGGATGTTCAGCCAAATGACCAAATATCAGCCAAACCAACTATCCCAAAAGAGGAGAAAAAGATATACGAGGTAATGATCCCTTATGGTTCTGAACTTGCAGGCAGATCCATAAAACAAATTAATTTTAGAAGCACCTATTACGCTTCGGTACTTGCCATTAGGCATAGAAAGGAAACGATCACCGAAGACGTTTCTAGTGTGGTATTGAAGGAAGGTGACATGATGCTGCTATTTGCCTCAGAAAAGGCAATTTCGCTGCTCACTTCAGAAAAACTTATTGTCACCCTTTCTGAATATCAGGGAAGAAGGGTTGATTATAAGAAGGCCATTCCCGCATTGCTAATTGTAATTGGAGTTGTGAGTGCTGCGGCATTCAACATTACCTCTATCCTGATAAGTGCGATGATAGGAAGTTTATTGCTGGTAACTTTAACCATACTTAAACCTCAGGAGGCGTACGAAGCTATAGAATGGAAGGTAATATTTATGATCGCAGGAGTCCTATCTATGGGTAAAGCCCTTGAAAAAACTGGCGGGTCTGATATTATATCCCAATATATTTATGAATCTTTAGGTACTCTTGATCCCAGGTGGACGCTGAGCCTGATTTTCCTTTTTACATTTTTATCTACCAATGTCTTATCAAGTAAGGCTTCGGCTGCTTTAATGACTCCAATAGTAATAAGTCTTGCTGCTGCTATGCAAGTTAGCGAGAAACCATTTTTAATAGGAGTTATGTTTGCCTGTTCACTAACATTTATGACCCCGGTAAGCTATCCTGTTAACACCATGGTCTATGCACCCGGAAATTATAGGTTCCGGGATTTTTTAAAGTTCGGGACACCTCTTAACTTTATCATCTGGATCGCAGCATCCTTTATAATTCCAATCTTTTTTCCTTTTTGAATATGAGAAGAGTAAAACTGCACAACCCTTTTAAAACAAGAATAATTGACGAGAAACTGGTTCGTGAACATCTGGCTTTGGAAAGAACCAAGCTGGCGAACGAACGTACCCTGCTTTCTTATATAAGAGCTTCCATCTACCTATTGATAAGTGGCCTGGCATTGTTACAAATTAAGGAATACCAGGGTATAAGCCTTATGTGGGTAGGTTATCTTTCGCTCTTTATTTGTATACTTTTTCTAATTGTGGGGGTTTCAAGGTATATTGCACTCGAAAGAAAATTGAATAGATTGCTACAACCTGATGAAGACGAAAATGAGGAGAGAAACGAATCTGGAAAATAAATACTAAGACTTCCCTTGCAACAAATCGTCCATTATTCCCTTCACCTAATCGCCATTGCCGGGATTGCATATTTCTATGACCGGAAAAACTGGTTAAAGTATTGGTTAATTTTACTGGCTACAATGCTGGTAGACCTTGATCATCTATGGGCTACACCTATGTTTGATCCTGAACGATGCAGTATTGGTTTTCATCCCCTACATTCAGAACTTGCAATTACCGCCTACGTATTAGGAATGATCTTCGTAAAGCATAAAATTATCAGGATAATATTTATAGGCCTATTTTTCCATATGCTTACCGACTTTATCGATTGCATGTGGACGTATGCAAAATGCGCACCCTGTCTTCAGGATATATTTTAATTTCCAGTAGCAATGTTGGAAAGATTATTCAATGCTCCGGCTATTTTATTTAAAACCTCATCATTGTTCTCTATTAAATGTCTTTCAGCAATAAAATAAGGATCATTATAGGAAACATAAACCTCACCATCTATATTTTCCCAAACAAGCATTTTCTGAGGTAGATCAAGACCTATACTTTGGTTCTCCTGCATAAGAGGTGTACCCAGATTTGGGTTTCCAAAAATGATAATGCGGGTAGGCTCCAGTTCCAATCCTACCCTGGCGGCATTTTCCTGGTGGTCTAATTCTGCCATAATACTGATAGCCGGATTATTATTTAAGGTACTTTTTAAAGTGCTATAGGTCTCATCGAAGTTCCTGTTACTTACTTTTGTAATGATGCCCTCTTCAAGGGCTACCGTTTGATCGGCTGCCGCCTGCACCTCATTTTTTGAAACACCTGAAACCAGATTTTCGAGGGCTCCCGAAATTTTTTCTAAAGTTGATACTCCCTCAAGATCGAATCGGGAATTCAAATAGTTTACGCTGTTATATAATACAATATCAGTCTTATCATCTTTATAGAATAAAATCTTTTGAGGGAGATCCAGACCTGCTAATTGGTTTCGTTGCATTAAAGGAGTGCCAAGTTGAGGGTTTCCGAAGAAAATAATTTTGGTATAGTCAAGTTCCTCTCCTACAGATTTTGCATTGCTGGAATGATCTACTTCGGCAATTATACTAATGGCTTCATTCTTATTCAGAGTTTGTTTCAATTGATTATATGCTCCCTGAACGGCAACTTTACTTAAAGAATATTTAGTGCCGAAGGGTAGATCCATATCATCTATTTCTACTCGGTTCTCTAGATTAAGATCTGCTGCTAATAAATTCTCCTGAGGATCGGGCTGAGAGCAAGCTAAAAGACCGAAAAAAATTTCGGTAAATACTATTAAAATTTTCATATCGGTTGATTATTATCTAAAATTATTTTTTAAAACACTTAAAATCAATTAATTAATACTCTTTAACTTCCGACTGTTAAGCAGCTGAAAAATTTCCTGTTACTCGGTGAACCGGACATCCTATTTTAATACAATTATTTTATCTTTACACTCCTTAATTCAGCCTAAGAAATCAAATTATGCATGTAGCCATCGCCGGAAACATTGGTGCAGGTAAGACCACTCTTACCAAATTACTCGCAAAACATTATAACTGGGAACCACAATTTGAAGACGTTCTGGAAAACCCATACCTGGAAGACTTCTACAACAAAATGGAGCGCTGGTCGTTTAACCTTCAGATCTATTTTTTGAATAGCAGGTTCAGGCAAATATTGCAATTTAGAGAGAGTGGTAAAAAGATCATCCAGGATAGAACTATCTATGAGGATGCATATATTTTTGCACCAAACCTTCATGCGATGGGATTAATGACCAACAGGGATTTCGAAAATTATAAATCTTTGTTCGATCTTATGGAAGGTGTGGTCCAGGGACCAGATCTTTTGATCTATTTGAGAAGTAGTATTCCAAATCTGGTAGAACAGATTCACAGCCGTGGCCGGGATTACGAGAATACGATCTCTATAGATTACCTTAGCCGACTAAATGAGCGGTATGAGGCATGGGTTCATAATTATGATAAAGGCAACCTATTAATAATTGACGTAGATAATATAAATTTTGTGAATAATCCTGAAGATCTTGGAGGTATCATCAACCGGATCGATGGTGAATTACACGGACTTTTTTAAATGAATGGAAGTATGGAATCAACAAAACTAAAAAGACCAAAACATAAGGGTTCACCTAAGTTATTTAATAATCCAATTCTGGAGAAACTTACTCATACCCATATTTCAATTCCCCTGATAATTTTTGGGCTTATTGCCACAGCCCTGATCTATTACGGAATAATTGAAAAAGGTTTTGAAGCACCTGCAATGATAGGATTATTCCTGGCAGGATTATTCTTTTTTACATTTATAGAATATGTAATGCACAGGTATCTCTACCATATACCTGCTACATCACCTAGAAAACAAAAATTATCCTATACCATGCATGGCGTGCACCACGATTATCCAAAGGATAAATCGAGACTGGCTATGCCGCCGGTGCTAAGTTTGGTAATCGCAACCGTACTATTCATAATTTACAGGGCAGTACTTGGAGATTATGTTTTTGGATTTCTAGCTGGCTTCCTGATTGGATATGCAGGATATCTCGCGGTTCATTATTCGGTACATGCTTTTAAAGTTCCAAATAACTTCCTGAAGATATTATGGCATCACCATAGTATTCATCATTATAGAGAGCCGGACAGAGCTTTTGGAGTATCTTCTCCACTATGGGACCAAATCTTCAGAACCATGCCTAGAAAAGCTCCTAAAAGTCAGAGAGCAGCAGTAGGAACCAGTATAGATCCTAGCTAATAAAAAAAACTATTATAAATAAAAAAAGCTCCTGAAATTTCAGGGGCTTTTTTATTTATGTCATTTTAATATTACTGTATAAAGCCGTTTTCTCTGGCATGTTTTTCAGCTTCATTTGAATTTTCTGCCATTAAAACCGGAACGGTATCAAAATTATCGATCAAACTTCTTACCCTCTCCATTTGCTTTTTATGTTTAACACTACGTAAATAGATCGCCAGAATTCTATCTGAATATTGCGCAGCTATATCTGTATAGATGCTAGCGTCATGCTCCCCGCTATCCCCTATCAATATGAATTTCATATCGGGATAGGTTTTTAGAATATTAGTGATCTCTTTTTGCTTATGCGGTTTTTCAGGTTTTAAAGTTCTATCGAAAGGAGTTACAAAATCCCTGAGCAATATGGGGCCTTTTGGAAATCCATTATGATCTAAAAATAATTTCAGGTATTCATATAAATTCCATGGACTATTACTAAGATAAAAAATGGGATTCTCTCCTTTACCGTTCTTTCCTTTATGAAGTTTTTGATACAGATCTGGTGCGCCTTTAAACGGGATCCTTTCATATGCATTCGTAAGCAGTGAATTTTTGAGAAGACGCAATTTTAGAAATGAAGTAACCCCGGTTTGCAATATGGTATCGTCGATATCGCTGATTACTCCATATTCAGCACCAACCTGCGGAACCAGAAATTCTCCAATTGCCGGATCATCCAGTAATTCAGTTTTTTCGCTTAAATCATTTTTATAATAGACTTCATACTCTAACCATCCCTCATCGTTGGCATGCTCAGAAAGATTGTTCTCTATGGTTTTATCAAACAGAAAATAACCTTCATCATTGGTCACGCCTGTTAAGTTTACTTTATCCCGAAGGATAAGTTGCATTTTAGCATCCGGAATTTCAAAGCTGTCGAATTGTTTCCAGGTGTTTTTAATAGTCTTCCAGATAGACTGGTCCTTGACAATATGCAAAGGTTCATTATCTAAAACCCTTCCTTTAATATACAGATGTGAGTAGGTTCCATAACTCCTGTAAGGCAAAATATAAACCTGGTCCAGGTTATTATATCTGCCTAATACTTTTTTAAAGCGTTTTCGCATTAAGATTGGTAGTTTTGCTCAATTTACTTTTTATTCCGAAAAAGGCTGAAGCAAGCCCCAAGTTTTATAAAACATTTAATACTGCTAAAGCCTGATAGGTTAATGGTTCCTCAAAGCTTTTATGAGTTCTTCCTTGGTCATATCGCTCCTGCCATCTATCCCGATCTCTTTAGCTTTTTCGTATAATTCTTCTTTGGTACGCTCTTCATATTTTTCCGCTTTTCCACCCTTTTTACCTGAGTCCGGATCGTTTGCTATCCTGGCTGCTTTTTCCTTACTCACCCCTTCCTTCCGTAATTCTTCATATTGCTCATCATTCTTGATACTATGTCCATGATCTTTTGCCATAACTATAGAGTTTTAATTTTTAGTTTTCTAAAGCTACAATATGAAACCATTTTACAGAATTTAGCAGCAGAGATTAACCCGAGTTTAACCATACTTTTTAACAACTATAAACAATTATTAAGAAAATGTTAATACATTCATTTTCTGCATCTACTGTTTTTATTGAAAATTTAGAAATCGGCAATTAATTTCTGACCGATTTTATGATAAGAACAAGTTAATTTGGTTAAAAAACTCGACATCAAGAGATTGAAATTTTAAATTTATGTAGCCAATTATAAATCGAATTACCTAACTAAAATCTTAACCGAGGGAGGATAAATCATGCACTATGCAGAAAAGAAAAAAACAATTGAATTATTAGAGAAATTAAGGGTCCTGAATTACAAAAGCGCTTATATCTATAAGATCATTTCTAGTAGGGAAACCAGGCTGATATTAAAGAACTTTTACAATAAACTTCACCGTCAGAAAGTAGATTTTCTTGACGAAATTGAGGATAAGATCGAACAGCTAAAAAGGGAAATATCACCTATCAAGGATCCTAAGTTATTATCGTTTTACAGACGGAAGAAATGCACAATTTCTGAGCATTATCTAAAATATAAACTGAATCAGAAACATGCAGACATTAAGAGCAGAGAGGAGAAAAGCTTTAGAAAATATGACAAATATCTTTCCAAGACGAGTCACTGCAATGTAAGAGAGGTGTTCCTTAAACATAAACACCTGATCAAAGAAAATCTCAATACTATCAACAGCATGGGTATAATGAAATACTCCATGGTATAAAAAAACTCCACTGAAAAGTGGAGTTTTTGATTTATAGTTGAACTAATTTTTTATTTGATCTCATCTACCTTTTCTCTTACTTCAGCTTCAGTTCCTTTAAATTCGAAAGATTCAACCACTTCTTCACCGTTCTCAGATCTAACTACCGTAACATAGGCTGTTACAAAATCAGCATCGGTTTTTTTCTCCATTTTCACCTCCTTAGAAATTATTTCATCTGAAGATTGAGCAGCAGAAACAACTGCGGTTTCATCAAGATTAGGAATATCACCTTCTGTATGTCCTCCTAAAATTGGAGCGATCACAAGACCAATAAGACAGGTAAGCTTAATAAGAATATTAATAGATGGCCCGGAAGTATCTTTAAAAGGGTCACCTACTGTATCACCAGTGACAGCCGCTTTGTGAGCATCAGATCCTTTGTAGGTCATCTCGCCGTTGATCATTACCCCGGCTTCAAATGATTTTTTTGCATTATCCCATGCACCACCAGCGTTGTTCTGAAAAATAGCCCAAA
Organism: uncultured Flavobacteriaceae bacterium; assembly: GCA_965364455.1. Classification (GTDB taxonomy): domain Bacteria; phylum Bacteroidota; class Bacteroidia; order Flavobacteriales; family Flavobacteriaceae; genus Christiangramia. Next base: position 21,299 of record CBDTXN010000005.1, on the reverse strand, counting down.
GTACACCGCTAACCGTTACTCCGGCCATATAACCTCCAAGCATTTCAGCGATAAGTACATTTTCATAACCAAATAACATTGGCAGAAAAGCGATCAAAATGGGAAATCCAATTGTTATTACACCTGGTAATAGCATTTCTTTAAGCGCAGCTTCCGTAGATATAGCCACACATTTATCGTATTCAGGTTTTCCGGTACCTTCCATGATACCAGGAATATCCTTGAACTGTCTTCTTACCTCTCTTACCATCTGCATGGCCGCTTTCCCTACTGAACTCATTGCAAGGGCAGAGAAAACTACCGGTACCATTCCACCAACAAATAACATTGCCAGGACAGGCGCCTTGAAAATGTTAATTCCGTCGATTCCCGTAAATGTCACATATGCAGCAAAAAGTGCCAGTGAAGTTAAAGCCGCAGAAGCAATAGCAAAACCTTTTCCAGTAGCCGCAGTAGTGTTACCTACGGAATCCAGGATATCTGTTCTTTCACGAACTTCTGAAGGCAATTCACTCATTTCTGCGATACCTCCGGCGTTATCTGCGATAGGACCAAAAGCATCGATAGCCAACTGCATCGCAGTAGTTGCCATCATGGCTGAAGCTGCTAAAGCAACCCCGTAGAATCCGGCAAAAGCATAAGACGCCCAGATCGCCACGGCAAATAATAGAATTGAAAAGAACGTAGAGATCATTCCGGTAGAAAGTCCGGCGATAATATTAGTAGCAGCTCCGGTACTGGAATTCTGCACTATACTCATTACAGGTTTTTTTCCTAATCCAGTGTAATATTCAGTAACCGCAGAGATCACACCTCCTACGATAATACCAACTAAAGAAGCATAGAATACATTTAGTGAACTGATGGATTTCATTTCAAAACCTTCCTGTCCTCCAACAAAGAATCCCATAGTCATAGAATCTGACGGAAGCATCCAGGTAACTAAAAAGTAACTGGCAATCGCAACCAGTACAATGGAAACCCAGTTTCCGATATTCAATGCTTTTTGAACCTCATTTTCTTTAGCGTCATTAGATGAAATTCTAACGAGCAAAGTACCAATGATCGAAATTATGATTCCGGCACCGGCAATAGCCATTGGCAGAAGAATTGGACCTATACCGCCAAAACCTTCGGAAGTTATATCTCCACCCATATCCTTAATGATATAGTTTCCAAGTACCATAGCTGCAAGAACGGTAGCTACATAACTACCAAAAAGGTCGGCACCCATACCTGCAACATCACCAACGTTATCTCCCACGTTATCGGCAATAGTCGCCGGGTTACGAGGATCATCTTCAGGAATACCAGCCTCAACTTTTCCAACAAGGTCTGCTCCAACATCGGCAGCCTTCGTATAAATACCACCACCTACACGAGCAAAAAGCGCAATAGATTCAGCTCCTAGAGAAAATCCTGCCAGGGTTTCCAGAACGATGGTCATTTGTTCTGTGTTTGTCCACTCTCCCCCCATAAAATAATTAAAGAAGAGAATAAAAAACCCGGTAAGTCCTAATACTGCAAGACCTGCAACACCAAGACCCATTACAGTTCCACCACCAAAGGAAACATTTAAAGCCTTCGGTAAACTGGTTCTGGCAGCCTGAGTGGTTCTAACGTTAGTTTGGGTAGCGATCTTCATTCCCATGTTTCCTGCAAGTGCAGAAAAGAAGGCTCCAAAGATAAATGCAACGATAATTAAATAATGGGTAGTAGGAACAAAGTAAGCGATCGCAGCCAAAGCAATACTGGCACCAATCACAAAAAGAGTCAATAATTTATATTCTGCTTTTAAAAAGGCGAGTGCCCCTTCATAGATGTGAGCTGAAATTTCTTTCATTTTTCCGTCACCGGAGTCCTGTTTCATCACCCAGGATCTTTTGACCCACATATAAATGAGTCCGATTATTGCCAGCACAGCAGGCATATAAATCATTATTGCTTCCATATTTTAGCTAGGTTAATTGTTAATTATTTATTAATGCCCGCTAATGTAGTAAAATTGACAACAATTAAAAAAGCAATAACTTTTTAAGGTTATTGCTTTTGATTTATCAATATATATGGATAATATTTCAGATTATATACCGAAGCGCGATTTATCACCTTCATAATTCTCAAAGCGCTCCACACATTGTCTAATGATCTCACGTGCTTCTGCAGCATCACCAAAATCACCGGTATCTACTTTTTTCTTCTCAAGATCTTTATAAACTTTAAAGAAATGCTCGATCTCTTTGATCATGTGACCGTTCAATTCTTTGAGATCGTTAAGCCTGTTCCAGATAGGATCTGAAACCGGTACACAGATGATCTTCTCATCCGGTCCTTTTTCATCGGCCATATGGAAAACACCAATAGGCTTCACCTCCATTACAATTCCAGGAAAGGTAGGCTCTGTAACCAATACAAGTACATCAAGTGGATCTTCATCCAGTGCAAGTGTATTTGGAATAAACCCATAATCTGCAGGATACATCATCGAAGAGAAGATCATCCTATCGTAACGAACTTTTTTCAGTTCAAAATCATATTCGTATTTGTTTCTACTCCCTTTTGGGATCTCGATCAATACATCAAAAGTATCAGACATTTTTCTTTATTTTCTTCATTAAAATTAAGGGGTGCAAATATAGCTAATTCTGATATTTAAATCATTAACTAAAAGTGAAATCCGAAATCAATTGTAAAAGCCATGGATCTGGCATCTGGATTTTCGAAATAATTACCCCTGAAGTGCACATCGAAACGCATTACTTTAAGGATATTTCCTATCCCAAAACTGTACTCGTAAAATGGATCAGAATCCGGAGCAACCAGCGGTAAACCTGAAGCATCAATGTCTTTGGCTTCCTGTGAAATTTCTCCATATATAGCTCTAAAGCCAATTATCTCCCTAAGATTCAGTTCTCTGAAAAGCGGAATCCGGGAAAATAATCTCCCGTTAAAATTATGCTCCAAATGAATGGCAGAATAAGTATCGGTCACGAATTCATAGAAATCCAGCGTAGGGAAAGTGTTATAAAGCGCAAAATAAGTTTGATTTCCCGGCACTACACTCAGAAGGCCCAATGGAACAGCTCCAAAGGTTTTCCCGGTCTCAAAACTAACATTAGAACGCCCAAAACCACCAATTAAAAGCGGCTGATTATAGAAAACCTGAAGTTTCTTATAGTTAAAATCACTATTGAACACATCCTTCACCCCTAGACTGTAATTAAGGAAAAAGGTTGGGAAATCTTCTTCGTTAACCACATTTCTTTCCACACCGTAACCTGAAACTTTCCTTCCCGGCATCCAGGTAAGAATAGTAGAAAATTCAGTCTGGTTGATCTCTGAATCTATGATCGTCCTTTCTTCATCTACATAATAATCCAGGCTGAATTCAGGAGAAGCCGGTTTTAATTCCTTATAATTTGCTCCTATGCGAACCGTAAAGTTCTTTAGCGGTTCCATTTCCATCGCAAAAACGCTTAGGTTAATAGAACTTAACTTATCATTATCTCCAACACTCAATAATGCTGAAGATGCCAGGCTTCTACCCAATACATCTGTAGAGTTGGTTAGACTTGCTCCTAGCTGCTCTACATCCCTTCGATTTCCTCCGCCAACAATAAGTCTCGATTTGGGATCAAGAAGGAATTTGGCTGAAACGCCGTATTTGAATTTCTGATCTTTAAATCCATATGCCCCGTAAGCTTCAATTCGCCAAGGATCATTCTGACCAAAATAAGTACGACCTCCAAACCTGGTCCTGACTCCCTCTACGTCATTGAAACCAAAAGTTGAATATACCGGCCCGTAATCCCATCCATCAAATTCAACGTAACCAGATTGTGCTATAGTGGCTATATCATAAAGCCGGTTAAAAGCCTTTGTTTTGGTTAGACTGTCCAGCATCACATAAATCCCTTCCTCGTCCTCATTCAGTTCTTCAAGACGATTTTCAGACCAGAATTCATCGCTACGGTCATACGCATGTGATCGTGGATTATATACTGGTTGATTATAAAATGAAGCCGGCCTCTCGTTATTAAATTCATATTCATCAAAAAGCAAGGTACGTTTTGCATATACCCCCCGAGATTTTTTCTTTTTGTTCAGGGCAAAATCGGCCATAAAGAAGTCCCTGGTAATAAGGAATATGGAATCATTCAGGACCTTAAAATCCTGCTCAATATATACCTGTTTTATCCAGTTGATATTTACATCTTTGGTTGTCTCAAGATTTATATTCTTAACAGCCCAGGTAGTATCATTCACCCAGAAATCTCCTTTAAAGGTAAGTTCGTTCTCGCGCCGTGGATAATAAACAATATTGTAACACCACTTATTATCTATATAAGCACTATCTGATAATATATAATTGTAAGTATCTATACCGGTCGTTGAAACAGGGCTTACAAAACTCTTGTCGAAAAATTTGATATAGTTCTTGTATATATCGTAATCGTCATAAACGTCTTTTACAAAATCTATAAGGTTCCGGTTCTGGTTAAATCCTGAATTCTTGTTACCTAATAACACCTCCTTTTCCTCATTCAATACATTGTCTCCATAGATCTTATTCACCGATTCATTTATGAACATGGGCAGATAAGTTTTTCCGGTCACGCTGTTGGTATCAGCATAATCAAAAATGAATTCCATTCCATTGAAGATCCTGCTTTCAATAAGGGTACTATCTATAGTATTAATATCAAATTCAAGCTTCTCATACTCCTTATAGGAATATTGCTCAAAGGCATTTACACCATTCGTTCTTCGATTTTCCCAGACCTTTCTTAAGATATCTATGGCCGGATTGTTCTTTTTGGAAGTCTTACCACGATAGATCACTACCTCATCCAGGCTTGCCGCCTCCTGCTCCAGGGTAATTTCCATATCAAGATTTACTGAATATTTTAGAGGCACTTTCAGCGTTTTATAACCAAGAAATGAAATTACGAGAGTATCATAATTTTCATCTGCCTGAAGGTAAAATTCTCCTTCTTCATTGGTAGTGGTACCAGAGGTTGAATTTGCAAAAACCACATTGGCAAAAGGCACGGTTGCCCCGGTCCCATCGTTCACCACTCCTCCCACTTTAGTTTGGGATTGAAGAAAATTAAAACTGAAAATTAATAAAAGAAGTAAGTAGGCTTGTTTATTCATTATGGGATAAAAAAAAACTTCATCTTAAAGATGAAGTTTCAAATATAGGTTGATTAAGGCTACTTATACATCACCTTTTTCACAGCTTTAACAACATCGTCGCTATTTGGCAACCATTCCTGTAAAAGACCTGGAGAATAAGGCGCCGGTGTATCGGCAGTATTAAGCTTTACAATCGGTGCATCCAGGTAATCGAATGCTTTAGATTGTACCTGATAAACAATTTCTGTAGCCACATTCCCGAAAGGCCATGCTTCCTCAAGAATCACTAGCCTGTTAGTTTTCTTTACAGATTCAAGAATAGCATCGTGATCCATAGGACGAACAGTTCTTAGATCGATGATCTCGCAGGAGATATCCTCTTCAGCCAGTTTCTCGGCAGCTTTATAGGCTTCCTTAATTATTTTTCCGAAAGAAACGATAGTTACATCACTACCTTCCCTTTTAATGTCGGCTTTACCAATTTCAATTAGGTATTCATCTTCCGGCACTTCTCCTTTATCACCATACATCTGCTCACTTTCCATAAAGATCACGGGATCGTCATCACGAATCGCAGCTTTTAGAAGTCCTTTCGCATCATAAGGGTTAGATGGAACTATTACCTTTAGCCCCGGAGTGTTTGCATACCAGCTTTCAAAAGCCTGAGAGTGGGTAGCACCCAACTGACCCGCAGATCCTGTAGGACCACGAAAAACAATTGGTATATTGAATTGTCCACCGCTCATTTGTCTCATCTTCGCGGCGTTATTTATGATCTGGTCAATTCCAACAAGAGAAAAGTTGAAGGTCATGAATTCAATGATAGGTCTGTTGCCATTCATGGCAGAACCAACACCTATTCCGGCAAATCCAAGTTCAGCGATAGGAGTATCAATTACTCTATCAGGACCAAATTCGTCAAGCATTCCTTTAGAAGCCTTGTAAGCCCCGTTATATTCGGCAACTTCCTCTCCCATTAAATAGACGCTGTCGTCGCGACGCATTTCCTCGCTCATCGCCTCGGCAACGGCTTCTCTAAATTGAATTGTCCTCATTATTTAAAATCTTATTTTTTATTCCTGCTCAGCAAAAATAGTAATTCATTAAGGTATATACCATATTTGCCGATTAAAATTTTCTACCCTTCCGTATTCCTGAAAGCTCTCCATAGACTTTTAAGAAAAAACTCAAAATTTGACAGGAAATTATGAAGATTTGAAGATATATCTCCCAAACTTTAAAAATTACTTAAAACAGGATGTAGAAATTTGGTTAAATTTATTATGCATGCATAGCATTTTTCGGATTAAAATACTTATCTTCGTCAGCGAAAACGTTTTATTAAAAAAAGAACTTTATATATGAAAATCTTAGTATGTATTAGTCACGTGCCTGACACTACATCAAAAATCAATTTCACAGAAGGAGACACTAAATTTGACACCAATGGTGTTCAATTTGTAATCAACCCTAATGACGAATTTGGTCTTACCAGAGCGATGTGGTTTAAAGAAAAACAAGGCGCGAGTGTTGATGTTGTAAATGTTGGAGGAGCTGAAACTGAACCTACTCTTAGAAAGGCCCTGGCAATTGGTGCAGATAGTGCTATTCGTGTGAATACACCGGCAACAGATGGCTTCCAGGTAGCAAAAGAACTGGCCAAGGTTGTGAAAGACGGTAGCTACGACCTCGTAATTGCTGGAAGAGAGTCTATCGACTATAATGGAGGGATGGTACCGGGAATGTTAGCACAGCTAATCGAAGCTAATTTTGTAAACAACTGTATTAGCCTGGAGGTTGACGGTGATAATGCTAAAGCGATTCGTGAGATCGATGGAGGTAAAGAAACTTTAACGGCTTCACTTCCATTGGTAGTTGGTGGTCAAAAAGGACTAGTAGAAGAAAGCGATCTACGTATACCTAATATGAGAGGTATCATGCAGGCTCGTAAAAAGCCTTTGAATGTGGTGGAACCTGCTGAGACAAGCACAAAGACCGAAGTTGTAAAATTCGAGAAACCAGCTCCAAAAGGAGAGGTGAAACTGGTTGACCCTGAAAATCTTGACGAATTGATCGACCTGCTTCATAATGAAGCTAAGGCTATCTAAGTTTTAGAGAAACAGTTCAAAAAGAATTTTAAAATTTAAAATCAAAGAAAATGTCAGTTTTAGTATATATAGAATCAGAAGAAGGAAAATTTAAAAAGGCTTCCTACGAAGTAGCTTCCTATGCAAAAGGAGTTGCTGAAAAAATGGGAACCTCGGTTACTGCAATTGCGTTTAATGCTGAAGATGTTTCTGAATTAGCCAAATATGGGGTTGATAAGGTCCTTAAGGTAAATAATGAGAAACTAAAGAATTTCAATGCAGAAGCTTATTCAGACGCCATCAAGCAGGCAGCTGAAAAAGAAGGAAGCAAAGTAGTAGTTCTTAGTCAAAGCGCAAACAGTAAATATCTTGCTCCTCTATTAGCAGTTCAGCTTGAGGCAGGCTACGCTTCAAATGTAGTGGCACTTCCAGAAGAAACAGATCCATTTACTGTAAAAAGAACAGCTTTCACGAATAAGGCTTTCAATTTCACGAAAATCTCAACAGATGTAAAAGTGATCGGATTGTCTAAAAATGCATTCGGACTTAAAGAAGCACAGGGAGATGCAGCTGCTGAAGATTTTAGCCCGAACCTTTCTGAAGAAGATTTTTCAGTAAATGTAGAATCTGTAGATAAAGCTACAGATAAGGTAACTATTGCTGATGCCGAAGTGGTTGTATCTGGTGGACGTGGTTTAAAAGGTCCAGAGAACTGGAATATGATCGAAGAAATGGCCGATATCCTTGGAGCGGCTACTGCCTGCTCTAAACCTGTAAGTGATATGGGATGGAGACCACACAGTGAGCACGTAGGACAAACCGGTAAGCCGGTAGCATCTAACCTTTATATAGCGGTTGGTATCTCCGGAGCTATTCAGCACCTGGCCGGAATTAATGCGGCAAAAACCAAAGTAGTGATCAATAATGATCCAGAAGCACCTTTCTTCAAGGCTGCAGACTATGGAATTGTTGGAGACGCCTTTGAAGTTGTACCGAAGCTAAATGAAAAATTGAAGGAATTTAAGGAGAAAAACGCATAATTTTCATAAATTGCGACCCATAAAGGGGCTGTCTAAATATGGTAAATGTCCTTATTTTAGACAGCCTTTTTAATTTTACGGATGTATGAGTTTAGTGCGACTTAATATTAAGGGAATATCTTATAGTCAAACACAAAACGGAGCTTACGCATTGATCCTCAACGAAGTTGGGGGTGAGCGTAAATTGCCTATTGTGATCGGTGCATTTGAAGCACAATCAATTGCAATAGCTCTGGAAAAAGAGATTAAGCCCCCAAGACCTCTTACACATGATCTTTTCAAAAACTTCGCAGATAGGTTTGAGATCATTGTGAAGCAGGTTATTATTCATAAACTGGTTGATGGTGTATTTTACTCCAGTCTCATCTGCGAAAGAGATGGGATCGAAGAGATCATCGATGCCCGTACTAGTGATGCCATAGCCTTAGCACTAAGATTCGACGCACCTATATTCACCTATAAGAACATTCTGGACAAAGCCGGCATTTATCTTAAAGCCGAAGAAAAACAGCGTGAGCAGGAAGAAAAAGACGAAGAAGAAATCATAGAAGATGAACTTTTAAAGGAAGAAGTAGACCTGCCTTCCAAGGATACCACAGATTACAAGAAAATGTCCCTGGAAGAATTAAAAGAACTACTTTCACAGGCTGTAAGTCAGGAAGATTATGAAAAAGCGGCCCGAATCAGGGACGAAATTTCCAAAAGAAAATAACCCCAAAATGAACAAAATCTGGTGTTGCCTATTCCTGATCGTAATTTCTATTACATCAGCCAACGCACAAACCATTTCTAAAAACTGGCAACTAGACAGTTTAAAGAACACTTCTGCACAGGAACAATTCTTTGGAAATGCCACCGACCTTAATTTCAATAAAGGCAGGTTTGAATTCATAGACAGAACACAGAAAGACACTGTCGCATCGGGGGATTACTTATATCAGAACAAACTCCTGGTTTTGTTCTATAACAGTCCAAAGGACACTATTCAAAATCTGCGAGTTTCTGCTCTTACAGATTCTACTCTGGCCATCGCTTCGAAAGGAAATACATTTAACCTAAAGGTCCACGATCAAAGTGTAGATGAAGTTATTCCTGCGAAGACCGCAAAAGAGATGATCCCAAGTGCAGGAATAAGCACGTCAAGTTTAATTCGGGGCCTAATTGGAATGATGGTCTTGCTTATTATTGCTTTCTTATTCAGTAGCAACCGTAAGGCAATCAACTGGAAAACCGTTGGACTGGGAATTGCAGCTCAATTGGTCCTGGCTATTGGAGTTTTAAAGATCACTATTGTTCAAAATATATTTGAATTTGTAGGGAATATATTCGTTCTTATTCTCGATTTTACCGCTGCAGGTAGTGAATTCCTACTAGGCGGAATGATGGATGTAGACAGTTTTGGATTTATCTTCCTTTTCCAGGTTTTACCAACGATCATCTTCTTCTCTGCTCTTACGTCTGTTCTATTCTATTTAGGAGTCATCCAGATCGTTGTAAAAGGATTAGCGTGGGTATTGACCAAATTACTGGGAATTTCGGGACCTGAAAGTTTAAGTGTCGCTGGAAATATTTTCCTGGGACAAACTGAGGCTCCTTTAATGATAAAGGCTTACCTGGAAAGAATGACCAGATCTGAGATCTTATTAGTTATGGTTGGCGGTATGGCAACAGTTGCCGGTGGTGTACTTGCTGCCTATATTGGTTTTCTTGGTGGAGATGACCCGGCCTTAAGATTGCAATTTGCAAAACATTTACTTGCAGCATCCGTAATGGCTGCACCAGGAGCCATCGTGGTTTCTAAAATACTTTACCCTCAACAGGAATCTGTAAATACTGATGTGGAGGTTTCTTCTGAAAAAATCGGTTCGAACATTCTTGATGCAATTGCAGACGGTACTACTGAAGGCCTTAAACTTGCGGCAAACGTAGCGGCAATGCTTTTGGTTTTTATCGCCTTTATTGCCATGATAAACTATATCCTTGGATATATTGGTGGTTTGACTACCCTTAACAGTCTAATGGCTGAATACACGCCATATTCTAAATTTTCACTGGAATCTATCCTGGGAATCATTTTCGCACCTTTAATGTGGGTGATTGGAGTAGCCAAGGAAGATATGATGCTGATGGGCCAGTTGCTGGGAATAAAACTAGCAGCCAGTGAATTTGTGGGATATGTTCAATTGGCCGATCTTAAGAATCCGGCAAACGCGTTAAGTCTTAATTACGAGAAATCTGTGATCATGGCCACCTATATGCTGTGTGGATTTGCCAATTTTGCTTCTATCTGAATTCAGATTGGTGGAATTGGATCTTTAGCCCCCGGACAAAGAAAAACACTTTCTGAGTTTGGAATGAAAGCCCTTATTGGTGGAACTTTAGCTTCTCTGCTATCGGCTACCATCGCCGGAATGATCATAGGTTAGGAATTTAAAAGAACCGAAGTTTTTAGAAAACTTTCATACTTCATTTTCTTAAAGGTTACTTATATCAGCTAAATTGCCTTAATGCTATTCATATTTAATTGAATAGTTCCAATTTTTGTGATAATAAGACTTTTTAAAAATGAACCGGAAAGATAAACGATCCCCTTATCGAGGAGAGGAAGCCCAATGGCCGCACCAGATCCCTATAAAAGGCTGGATAGATATAGGTAAACGGGTTTGGCATGAAATGAAAATAGACCATGTCCAGATCGTTTCGGCGGGAGTAGGTTTTTATTTCTTTCTTTCAATCTTCCCAACCATAGTTGCAGCTATATCAATTTACAGTCTCATTTTAGAGCCTTCCCAGATCCAGGAACAGGTTTCCAGGCTTAATCTGGTCATGCCAGATCAGGCATTCGGAATGATCACAGATTTCCTCCGGCCAATTCTGGAGCAATCAAAACAAGAAATTGGCTGGGGTTTGTTTGTAAGTGTCATGATAAGTATCTGGAGTGCCAATAAGGGAACAAGCGCTCTTTTTCAAGGAATTAACATCGCCTATGATGAAGTTGATACACGCGGAATTATCAAAAAGAATCTATTGACTCTAATTTTCACTTTGGCCGGTCTGGTAATTGGCCTGCTAAGCCTATTAATAGTTATCTTTTTCCCACTCTTAATAGAGAATATTGGCCTGCCTGCCCAAATTGAGAAAATGCTCACCTGGTTGCGCTGGGTGATTTTAGGATTTATATTGATTTTCACTCTTAGCGTTGTTTATAAGATCGCCCCGAACAGAAGGAGCCCACGCTTTAGATGGGCAAGTTGGGGAGCAATCCTGGGAACAGCTCTTTGGCTTGGTGGGTCCATGCTCTTCTCCTGGTATGTGAGTAACTTTGGAAGCTACGCCGATCTTTACGGTAGTTTTGCCGCCGTGGCCATATTACTACTATGGCTCTTCTTAACTGCCTTCATTATCCTAATAGGGGCTGAGATTAACTCTGAAATGGAACATCAAACCAGGTACGATACTACAATTGGTGTTGAAAGGCCAATGGGAGAACGCAACGCCTGGCATGCAGACCATTGTGCTGTCGATGAAGAAGAATAGTTGAAATAAAGTTGATAACTCTTTTCTATTCAGAATGCTTTAGTGCATAATTATTGTCTTGTTTTATTATTTTTATGGGAATTTAATCTGAAGTTTTTCCCTCATAAAAAGCCTGGAAATGAAACAATATCACGACCTACTGAAGCACGTATTAGAGCATGGAGCAGAAAAAGGTGATCGCACCGGAACCGGAACAAAAAGTGTTTTTGGCTATCAGATGCGGTTTGACCTAAGTGAAGGCTTCCCAATGGTTACCACCAAAAAATTACACCTTAAATCGATTATTTACGAGCTTTTATGGTTTTTAAAAGGGGATACCAATATTGAATATTTAAAAGAACATGGGGTTAGGATCTGGAACGAGTGGGCAGATGAAAATGGAGATCTGGGACCTGTTTACGGCCACCAATGGAGAAACTGGAATAGCGAGGAGATAGATCAGATCAAAGAGATCGTGGAAACCCTTAAAACCAACCCGAATAGTAGGAGAATGCTTGTTTCTGCATGGAATCCTTCAGTTTTACCAGATACTTCAGTTTCGTTTTCAGAAAATGTGGCCAATGGCAAGGCTGCCCTTCCACCCTGTCACGCATTTTTTCAATTCTATGTAGCCGATGGTAAATTATCCTGCCAACTATATCAAAGAAGTGCCGATATATTCCTGGGAGTGCCTTTTAACATTGCTTCTTATGCCCTATTAACTATGATGATGGCGCAGGTTTGCGGTTATGAATCCGGAGACTTCATCCACACCTTCGGGGATGCTCATATTTACAGTAATCATATGGAGCAGGTTGAATTACAGTTAAGCCGGGAACCACGACAGCTTCCTACCATGAAGTTGAACCCGGAAATCAAAGATATTTTTGATTTTAAGTTTGAAGATTTTATTTTAGAGGATTATGATCCGTACCCGGGCATAAAAGCAAGGGTTGCGGTTTAGTTTAACCTTTAAAATATTAATAGATTATGAAGAAGTTAGTAGTTATTGCATGTTTTTTACTTGGAGGCGTTGCTCTTTCTAATGCTCAGCAAACCTCTCCGGTATGGCCAGGATGTGAGAACAGTGAAGATGTAAAAAAATGCTTTAATCAGAAACTATCTCAGCACGTAAGTGAGAATTACGAATATCCTCAGAATGAGGCTGGAGAATATGTAAGAGGAAAAGTTACCATCTCTTTTGATATTAATGAAAAAGGAGAAGTTGTCGTTAATTCGATCGAAGGTGACGAACCGGCGGTAAAAAAAGCTGCCAGGGAAATGATCATGAAAATGCCTAAGATGGAGCCTGGAACACTAAACGGCGAACCAGATTCCAGAACATTCACTGTTCCATTTAATTTCTAACCGAATACTTAAATTATAGATTACCATGAAAAAATTATTGATTTTCGCATTTATGCTAGCTGGATTTTCATCTTTTGCTCAGGACGAAGTAAAAGGAAATACGGTTACTATGAGAGAAACTGCTCCTGTATGGGTTGGCTGTGAAGACAGCAAGGATAAAAAGGCATGTTTCAATAAAAGCCTAATGCAGCATATTCGCGAGAATATCAAATATTCTAAAAATGACAAGGGAGAATATATTCGTGGTAAGGCAACTGTTTCCATGGTAGTGAATGAAGAAGGGAACGTTGTGGTAAATTCAGTTGAAAGTAAATACCCAGAGTTAAAGACAGAGGCCAAAAGGCTAATGGAATCTATTCCAACCATGACCCCGGGAAAACTGGGTGGAAAACCTAAAGCTATTAAATACACCATCCCTCTTACATTCTAGGGAAAGACATTTAACTCCACCTTAACGACTGATTAGCAAAGTCATTTTTAAAAAATTGTAAATTTGAGTGATACCCAAAACGTATCACTCTTTTTTTATGCTTTCACAGAAGGATTTAATTCAACTTTTCAAAGAAACGAGAGAAGATTCAGAGATGATCTGTTCTTTTCTGGAAACAGAAGATTATGTGGTGCAACCCGTAGTTGACGTTTCCCCTCCAAAATGGCATCTTGGTCATACGACCTGGTTTTTCGAGGAGTTCGTGCTTAAAAAGTTCTCTAAAGGTCATAAGCTATTTGATGAGAATACTGCCTATGTCTTTAATAGCTATTATGAAAGTGTAGGCGATAAGGTTATACGCACTAATCGAGGCAATCTTTCCAGACCAACAGTAGCCTGGATCTATAAATTCAGAGAATACGTTACCAGGGAGATGATGGACCTAATGACGAGCCAGGATCTGGATAAAGAAGCTCTATCAGTTATAGAAATTGGGTGTCACCACGAAAAACAACACCAGGAATTACTTTATACCGACATTAAATATATCTTAGGTAATAATCCGCTACTACCCAAGTACAACGATGAATTTGAAGAAAATAAAGTTCAGAAATTTGAAAGGGAGTGGATAGAATTTGAAGAAGGAGTTTATGAGATTGGTCATAAATCTGATGACTTCTGTTATGATAATGAGAAAGGGCTACACAAGAAGTATCTTTGTGATTTCAGTATTTCCAATAAGCTTGTAACGAATTCAGAGTTCATAGAGTTTATCGATGCGGGCGGCTACAAAGATGTTCTGCTATGGCATGCAGAAGCCTGGGATTGGGTAAACGAAAACAAGATAAGTTCACCTGCCTATTGGCATAAAATAAATGACTCCTGGAATCAATACACATTGAACGGCCTAAAGGAACTTGATCCTGAGGCCCCGGTAACACATATTTCATATTACGAGGCTTTTGCTTTTGCTCAATGGAAAGGTATGCGGTTACCCACTGAAGAAGAATGGGAAACATCCCAGGAAAAATTTGACTGGGGAAGCAGATGGGAATGGACAGAAAGTGCATACTCCCCTTATCCAAATTACGAAAAACCCGAGGGTGCTTTGGGAGAATACAACGGTAAGTTTATGGTTAACCAAAAAGTATTGCGAGGTGGCTCTGTCGCTACTTCCAGTAATCACACCAGGCCAACATATAGAAATTTTTTTCATCCACAGCTCAGATGGCAATTTACAGGCTTCAGACTGGTAAAATAACAAGACATTTTAATGAAAGATCAACCAGAAACTATGTTTGAATCGGCCTTTGCTGAGGATACCTATAAAGGATTGAAAAACCATCCTAAATACTTATTATCGAAATATATCTACGATAAGAATGGCGACAGGCTTTTTCAAAAGATTATGGATATGCCGGAGTATTATCTCACTTCCTGTGAATTCGATATCCTTAAATTAAATGCAGAAGATATTGCTTCAGAATTTAGCAGCAAAGAAGGTATTGATCTCATTGAATTAGGAGCCGGGGATGGAAAAAAAACCAAGATATTACTCCGGGAACTGGTTGAAAAAGGTCATAAATTCGATTATCTGCCAATAGATATAAGTCAGAATGTCCTGGATCAACTAGAAGCCTCTCTTAAAAAAGAGATTCCCGAAGCAAGTGTAAATGTACAGCAGGGAACCTATTTCAAGACTCTCGAAAAGTTATCTGAATACAACACCCGAAAAAAAGTCATTCTTGTGTTAGGTAGTAATATCGGAAATCTTTCCCATAAAGAAGCAGTGGATTTCCTGGCAAATATCGCCGCGGCAATGGGACAGGAAGACATGCTATTTATGGGTTTCGATCAAAAAAAGCATCCACAAAAGATCCTTGATGCCTATAATGATCCAGCGGGTATCACCGAGGAATTCAATAAAAATTTACTGGTTAGGATAAATTCAGAACTGCAAGGTGATTTTGATACTGATAGTTTTCTTCATTGGGAAACCTATGATCCTGAAACGGGTACCGCTAAAAGTTTCCTGGTAAGCAAAAAAGCCCAGCAGGTCTATATTAAGAAGTTAGATCTAAAGGTGAATTTTGAAGCCTGGGAAAGCATACATACCGAGATCTCTCAGAAATACGATGATTCTATAGTAAAATGGCTGGCAGATGAAGCTGGATTAAGTGTTGAGAAGTCCTTTGGTGATCGAGAAAATTGCTATAAAAATTATATCTTTAGAAGAAAGTAGGACCTCAATAATTCGAAAGAGATGAAAGCTATCTGGAAGGATACTGTGATTGCCGAAAGTTCCAACACCAGGATCGTAGAAAACAATCATTATTTCCCACGTGAAGACATTAAAGAAGAATATTTTAAACCCAGTGATTCCCACACCCGTTGCCCATGGAAAGGCAAGGCATCATATTTTCATATAGAGGTAGAAGGCGACATCAATGAAGATGCAGCCTGGTTTTACCCCGAAGCCAGCCATGCTGCGAAACCCATAGAGAATTTCGTAGCCTTTTGGAATGGCGTGAAAATCACTGAGTAAAATTCAGTTTATACTGCTAGAACACTATTCTCTGCAGCAGCGAAATCATTCCACTGGTAAGAGTCAGCTTCTGTTTCGTTAACCCACTCACCGTCTACGATATATCTGAATTGGTATTCCTTATCAACAGGTAGATTTATCTGTCCCTTGAAATTTCCATTCTTATATTTTTTAAGAGATGAAGTTTTCCAGTTATTAAAATCTCCGGCTACTTCAACTTTGCCTGCGTCTTTCGCAGGCACTACGAAAGTGATCTTACATTCTGGCTTAGACTTAAGGTATTGCTTTTTTATTGGCATGACTATTTTTTTAATAATTCATGGTTCAAAATAAAATAATAAATACTTATAAAGCAATAACAATCAGAACGTTATGATCATTTTTTCGAATATCGAAAGGAATCAAATAAATTTCAGAGAACTCAGAAATACGAAAACGTTATCCTATGATTAAAATGCAAACTTTGGGGATATTTTGGATAGATCAAAATTGAAGATTCAAATTTTCAATGATTTAAAAAGTCGGTTCAGGTCCTTTTCGGTATTAAAATAATGCATACTCACCCTTATCCCATCTCCTCTTAGTGAAGTAATTATCCCTTCTCCTTTTAAGCGCTTGAATAAATTCTCATCTCCCTTTATATTAAAAATAGGCGCGAAATCATTCCTTTTCAAGGTCCATTCTTCCAGCAGTCCGGCCTTTGCAAATCTTTTCCTTGCAATCTTCTTCAGCTCATTAATCTTATCTGAAATATTCCCGATCCCGATCTTTTCAATAAGTTCTATAGCCGATTTTAAACTTCCAAAATTGAGCGTATCGTAATGTCCGGGTTCGAACTTCCCAATAAAATTCCCTTCGTGTGCCTTATATTTCCCCTGCAGAGATCCAAAACCAAGGTGCTTTGGCGAGATCCTGCCCTGCACACTTTCATTAAAAAGCATAAAACCATTTCCATAGCCAGCATTCATCCATTTATAGCAACTACCTATGGCTATATCTATCCCAGATTCATCGAAATTAAAATCTTCGGTTCCAAAATACTGGGTTCCGTCAGCAATAAGGATAAGGTCCGGAAATTCAGCTTTCAATTTTTTCAAGAATTCAAGATCGATTTTTACTCCGTTGATCCATTGCACCAGGCTAAAGGCAAAGAAAAATGGCTTTTCCTTTCTTATTTGTTCAATAATATTTTCTTCCAGATTTTCATCAATTTCAGCAAAAACAACATCAAAATTTCGCGATTGTACAGCCCAGTTAATAGAAGGATAATCGTTTTTCAGTAAAAGGGCTTTTACCGGCTTATCGATACTTTCAAGGATACTATTAAAGCCATAGGAAAAATTAGGTATAAGGGCTACGCGGTTCGGCGCACAATGAAAAAAGCGACCTACACTTTCTCTGACCTCTGTAAGCATCTCCCCCATTTTCTCTTTTAGCAGGCTGGCCTTCAGGAAAAAATCCATATCATGATCCTGCCTGAATTCCCAAACTTTTTCCGGTAATAATCCGGAAGCAGCAGTATTCAAATAGGTATATTGCTCCAGTACAGGGAAGCCTTTTCTTAAATTATCCATAAGCGTTAGGAAGTTCTTTTGATAAAAATGTAAATTTGATAGTATACTAATGTAATTGTTATTATGTTTTCTAAAAAGAAAAACGATCCGAAAATAGATTACGAACAGCGCGAACTTTACGAGATTGCCAGGAGAAGAACCAAAGAGAAAAAGAGACTTTTTCAGCACTTCGTTGCTTTTCTCATAGGAGCGATATTTATGATCGTTCTGAATGTAGTTATTGGCTACAGGGAAGATCTCAAACCATTCGGATATAACTGGTTTGTTTGGGGCGTTCTAATATGGGCGGTTATATTCCTTATTCATTTCTTAAATGTCATGGTAGTTAATAGTTTGATGGGCCGGGACTGGGAAGATAAGCATATAGACCGGCTGGTTAAAAAGCAAAAGGAGCGCATTGCACAATTACAGGAAAAAGTTGAAAGAGAACACCCAATTCCGCCAGCAAATAAACAGGTGGATACAGGTTCAACAACTAAAAGAATTAGCCCGGAAGACCCGGACTCACCTATAAACAGTTAAATTTAAATGATTACAATGATCGCTGCTGCGGCAGAAAACAATGCCCTTGGTAAAGACAATGACCTCGTATGGCATTTACCCGATGATTTTAAAAGATTTAAAAGATTAACCTCGGGACATTACATTATCATGGGTAGGAAAACCTTCGAATCTTTTCCAAAACTACTTCCAGATCGCACCCACGTTATTATTACCCGAAACAAAGATTATCAGCCTGAAGGCACCATTGTGGTTAATTCTCTTGAAGAGGCATTACGTGTTTCAAAATTAGATGAACAGCCATTTATCATTGGCGGGGGTGAGATGTATAAAATGGGATTGGAAAAGGCAGATAGGATTGAACTTACCCGTGTACATTCAGAATTTGATGCAGATACTTATTTCCCTGAAATAAATGAGGCAAATTGGGAACTCGTAAAAGAAAAGTTTCATGAAAAAGATGAAAAACATGATCACTCTTTTACCTATCTAACCTATGATCGCAAATAATCAAAAAGCCATTCTGGAAAGGATCGCATATGATTCAGGCGTGATCCCTACCCAGTCTTCTCCACTTACCGGAGGCGATATTAATGAGGTTTATCTCCTCGAAACCCAGGAAGATAAATTTGTGATAAAGCTTAATCACGCTAATAAATTCCCCGGAATGTTCGAGGCTGAAAAGCTAGGTTTGGAAAAACTAAAAGAGCCAGGGATCATTGATGTTCCGAACCCTATTAAAACTGGAACCATAGATTCTCAGGCATATTTGATCCTGGAACATAAGAGCTCAGCAGCAAAAGCTTCAGATTTCTGGGAATTGTTTGGAGAGCAGCTAGCAAAGCTCCACCAGCAAACTTCAGAATCCTTCGGTTTGGCAAGTGATAATTATATTGGCAGCCTTCCGCAGTTTAACGATAACAGGGATTCTGCAGCTAAATTTTATATCGAAATGCGCCTTGAGCCTCAAATCAAAATGGCTGAAGAAAAAGGGTATAAATTAAATGTTTCTGAAAAATTTTATTCCAACTGTCGGGAACTTATCCCAGATGAACCCCCGGCTCTGATCCATGGAGATCTCTGGAATGGTAATTACCTGGTAAATGATAAAGGGCATCCCTGCCTTATAGATCCTGCGGTAGCATATGCCCCAAGGGAAATGGACCTGGGTATGATGAAACTTTTCGGAGGATTTAACGAAAGTCTTTTTCAGGTCTACCATGAAACCTATCCATTGGAAAAAGGATGGGAAAACAGGATAGCGCTTTGGCAATTATATTATTTGCTGGTTCATCTCAATATCTTCGGTGCGGGTTATAAATCACAGGTTACTTCCATTATTAAAAAGTATAGCTGATTTTACAATTCTTAACATCATCAATATCATTTTTAGGAGTTCCTTAGCGCATAAGCGGTTCAATCTGAAGTATATTCAACTCAAATAAAAAATAGATTATGAGTACGAAGAATTTATATGATGATAAGGCAAGACAAAAGATAAAGGAACTGGCAGAAGAAGTAGATTTCTGCATGCTGGTTACCAATATGGATGAAAAGCCATTAAGCGCTGTACCTATGTCTACAAAACAGGTAGATGACCACGGAGCAGTCTGGTTTCTTAGCAATGCTGATAGCGATCACAATAAGCACATAAAAAAGGATAGTGACGTACAGTTGCTATATAGCGGAACCTCTAATATGGAGTTTTTAAGCGTCTACGGGGAAGCTTTTATAGAAACAAATCGTGAGGTAATAGATGAGCTCTTTTCAAAGGCAGATAATGCCTGGTTCGACGGTAAAGACGACCCTAATATTACCGCAATTAAAGTGAATCCGAAAGAAGCCTATTACTGGGATAATAAAGATAATAAAATGGTCACCCTGTTTAAATTAGGGATGGCAGCCGTAACCGGCGACGATCAGGATATTGGTGAAAAAGGAAAATTAGAGTTATAAAGACTTGTATTTGTCGGAAAGGACCTCATAGCGAATCTTTGTTATGAGGTCTTTTTATTTATGCCTATTTTTGCCAACCTAAACCAACATTTATGAAAGCATATGTATTTCCAGGTCAGGGAGCCCAGTTTTCGGGAATGGGACTTGATCTTTTTGAGAAATCGCCTGAAGCACAAGACCTTTTCCACGAGGCAAACGATATACTGGATTTTTCTATAACAGATATAATGTTCGAAGGTTCTGCTGAAGACCTTAAGCAGACCAAAGTTACCCAACCTGCAGTTTTTCTTCATTCTGTAATTCTAAGCAAGGTATTGGGAGATGATTTTAAACCAGATATGGTTGCAGGACACTCACTTGGTGAATTATCGGCACTGGTAGCTAATAAAACATTAAGTTTCAAAGACGGATTAATTCTGGTTTCAAAGAGAGCCCAGGCAATGCAAAAGGCCTGTGAACTTGAGCCATCTACAATGGCCGCGGTATTAGGACTAGAAGACGAAATGGTTGAGTCTGTTTGTGCAGAAACTGAAGGTATCGTGGTAGCCGCTAATTATAATTGCCCGGGGCAATTAGTGATCTCCGGAGCCTATGATGCGGTAGAAAGAGCCTGTGAAAGTCTGAAAGAAAGAGGAGCGAGAAGAGCGATGATTCTTCCGGTGGGAGGAGCATTTCATTCACCACTAATGGAACCGGCACGTAAAGACCTGGCGGAAGCGATAGAAGATACTAAATTCAGCACTCCTATCTGCCCGGTATATCAAAACGTTAGCACTTTTGCTGTAACCGATCCTGAAGAGATAAAAAAGAACCTTGTTTTTCAATTAACTGCTCCGGTAAAATGGACCCAATCTGTTCAGAATATGATCAAGGATGGCGCTTCAGAATTTATTGAGGTAGGGCCAGGAAAGGTTCTCCAGGGATTAGTTAAGAAAATTGATAGAGGAATGCAAACTTCTTCGGCAGTGATCGAATAATTCTGACACAAATAAATAATAAAAAAGCCCTGCATTAGCGGGGCTTTTCTCATTATGGATCTATTTTTTTTGATTAGAACTATTCGTTCTTATAAACCTTTCCTTCCTTCATTACGAATTTTACATCTTCCAGTGTTTTGACATTTTCTGTAGGATCTTCATCTAC
>CBDTXN010000004.1:0-40478 GCA_965364455.1 uncultured Flavobacteriaceae bacterium | reverse complement strand
GCCTTTATTCTAAGCCTGTTCGTTGCTAGTTTACCAGTAACCGGTTTTATGGTATGGTGGGGAAGAAAAAACCGGATGAAGCATCTCACCCGGTGATTCTTAATTTATTAAAAAAGTATGGCATCTACTATCGCACCAATAATCGCGATTAGTACGGCAAGCCATACTGAGGACCAGAATCCTTCAGTTTTAAAATCTGAGGTCATTTTGTCGGCGATCTCTATGATGATTGCATAAGCAATTACCCTGGTGATAAATCCTATTCCGAGGAAATAAAAAATACCCAGAGTAGCGATATTGAGGATAGCGGTAAGAACCCAGCTTAATAAAAAACTTAAAATTCCAATAATAATAGCAACGATAATTGCCGTTTTAAAGCCTTTTAAATGAACACTGCTTAGGAATTTTGCGGCTAATAGAAGCACCAATGCATCTACCAGAATGTGAATAATCCACTGAATCATTTTGTTTGATATTAGAAGTTAGTAGTATTCTAATATACTGAAAAAGAAATTATTAATGATTGATCAGGCCCAGGCGTTCATCCATGGTTTGAGGTTTCTTATGTATCAATAATTCCCAAAGAGCCTTCACATTAGCAAGTTTTTCCCTCTGTTTAAGGCGGTATTCAGTTTGATAAGCTCTCTGGTCTGCTGCAAAGCCGGTATAATTGAGATTCAGATTAGATGCTATAAAGAGCGTTCTGGGTAAATGAAATTCCTGGGTAACCACTACAGCGTCTTTGATATCAAATACTTTACCTGCGCGATACATGCTATCATAGGTATCCAGGCCGGCGTGGTCTGAAGTTATTAAATCTTTATTTATCCCTTTGGTTTCAAGATAACCTACCATGGCTGCGACCTCGTTATAGTCGTCACTGCGGTGATCTCCAGATACCAGGAAGTTCTCCACCTTATTGTTTTCATAAAGTTTAATGGCTGTATCTACACGATCTTTTAATATTGGGGATAATTTACCATCAGAATGAACGCTGGCTCCCAGTATAATAACAGTTTTTGAATTGGGTAGGGCAGACATGTCCCTGTAAATAAGATCCTGAGTATTGCGTTTAAAGATCGCCTCGATTCCCAGGATCGTGAAAATTATCAGTACAAGACCAATAACCGAAAACAGAATGATTTTTTTGAGTCGCCGCATTATTGAATGATGAGAGTAATATCGAAGATAGCCATAATAATTGGATGTATCAGATTAATTTATGCGCTAACGCCGGTCTTGCCTTATACATTGTGTACATTTGTAAAATATTATTTAAACAGGTTATGAGTAATATAAAAGCTTTGAATTGGCGCTATGCGACCAAGAAATTTGATGAGGTTAAAACACTTTCTGAAGATAAAATAGAAGTCCTTAAAAAGGCATTTAATCTTACGGCAACTTCTTATGGATTGCAGCCATTAAAAATGCTGATTATTTCTAATAAGGAACTTCAATCTGAATTAAGAAATTTTTCTTTTAATCAACAGCAGGTAGATACGGCTTCCCATGTGCTGGTAATTTGTATCGAAGATAAAGTGGATGAGGAATTCATTACTAATTACTTTAAAAGAGTAAAGCACGTAAGGGAAACTCCAGAGGAAATTATTAAACCTTTTCATGAATTCCTGGTTAAGGACTTTAAAGAGAAAGCTGAAGAAGAAATCCATGCATGGGCTATCAATCAAGCTTACCTTGCTTTGGGAACTTTATTAACCGTTTGCGCTTCTGAAGAGATCGATGCCTGTCCTATGGAAGGATTTGAGCCCGAAAAATATGATGAATTCCTTAACCTAAGGGATAGAAATTTAAGGTCAGTACTAGTATTGCCGGTTGGTTACCGTTCTGAAGATGACGAATTCTCGAAATTCAAGAAAGTAAGAAGACCTCTTGATGAGGTGATCATTGAGATCGACTAATAATTAACGTATTCCGTAATTTCCAGTCCGTATCCAATCATCCCAACACGTTTAGTTTGCTGAGTGTTACTTAGCAGCCTTATTTTATGGATCTCAAGGTCATGCAGGATTTGAGCTCCAATCCCAAAGTCTTTATTGTCCATCTTTACCGGTGGTGCCTTTATCTCGCCTTCCTTCTGACTTTCCTTTAATTCGGTTAATCTGTTAAGCAGGTTAGGGGATTGGTTAGCCGGATTTATAAAAACGATGGCTCCACGACCTTCTTCGTTAATGGCCTGAAACATTCCGTCTAGCTTTTTATCTGCATCGTTAGTAAGAGTACCTAAAATATCATTATTCACACGTGTAGAATTAACCCTTACCATGATCTCTTCGTTTGGTTTCCAGCTGCCTTTGGTTAGGGCAATGTGAACCTGCGAGTTAGTAGTTTGCTTATAGGCACGGAGTCTGAATCTTCCAAATCTTGTGTCCAGCTCAAAATCCTCTTCTTTTTTGATAAGAGAATCGTGTTGCATTCTATAAGCTACAAGATCTTCTATAGAAACAATTTTTAGGTCAAATTTCTTGGCAACCTCAATAAGTTGAGGTAAACGAGCCATAGTACCATCTTCGTTCATGATCTCCACGATCACTCCAGCTGGCTGGAAACCTGCAAGTCTTGCAAAATCTATAGCCGCTTCGGTATGTCCGGTACGTCTTAATACTCCTCCTTCTTTGGCTTTTAGGGGAAATATATGTCCTGGTCTGTTTAGATCATGGGGTTTGGTCTCAGGATCTATTAGTGACTGAATTGTCTTTGCTCTGTCTGAAGCTGAAATTCCGGTAGTTACACCTTTTCCTCTCAGGTCAACAGAAATAGTAAAAGCCGTTTCCATTGGGTCGGTATTATTTCCAACCATCATGTCCAGCTTTAATTCATTACATCTAGGTTCAGTAAGTGGAGCACAGATAAGTCCACGGCCATGGGTGGCCATGAAATTGATCATTTCCGGAGTCACTTTTTCTGCAGCTGCCAGAAAATCTCCTTCATTCTCTCTATCAATATCATCTACCACGATGATCACTTTTCCTTCACGGATATCATCGATAGCTTCCTGAATATTGTCCAGTTTAATTGAATATTGATTATTCTCCACCTCCATAAGATCTAATTTTATGGCTGCAAAGATATTTATTCTGTTTTACTTTTATCCTTGAAAAGGCCGGCTTTTTTGAAGAGTTTCTTAATTGGAGCAACAAAATTGTCAAATACGAATAAGCCCTGGTCTGTAGTTGCTCTGTAAGTTAAATATATCCCTAATGGTAACATGATAAGGGTTGATAACCAGGTAGCAATAAATGCCGGTACACTACCATCTTCAGCAGAGTTTTTTGCGAATATCCCAATAAAGTGATAGCTAAGAAATAATAGGATAGCTACAACTATGGGAAGACCCATTCCCCCTTTTCGAATGATCGCTCCTAAAGGTGCGCCTACAAAGAATAAAACGATGCAGGCAACAGATAAGGCATATTTCTCGTGCAATGCGATCTCGAATTTATTTATCTGTTTAATACTTACTTTAAATTCCTGCTTCTTCATTCCTAAGTGGGCCAGAGCAGAATTAACCGATCCAACTGCCAGGTTGGATATTTGTGCGGCATCATAAGAGTCGAAATATGATAATATTCCTTTTTCCTGATTTAAAACAGTGTCTTTTGGTTTGTAATTCAGGTGATAGTTTGACAACCCGGAACGGGTGAACATCGTTTGACGGAACTCCGCCATTTTATTGTTGTAAGAAACTGAAAAGGAATCTATGCTTTCATCGAGTTCAGAAATTTTAAGCATCCCGTGATTAGAGTTATAGGTCTCATCTTCAAGGTCTACATTGTTAAAATCTGAAAGGTCAATATTGATCACGTATTCGTCAAAATAACTTTTGGTGAATGGTTTTCTCTTCCTCTTTTTGAAATCGCTTGGCTGCACTTCATCGTAATAATTACCTTCCTTCAGAATTAGCGAAAGCACATCTGAGTCTGTACTACCAACAAGTTCTCCTTCTTTTGCCTTGATAACCGTGTTATTACCACCAGTCTTTTTCTTTTGGTGGATGATCACATCTGATAGATACTGGTCGTTTTCACCGCTTTTTTCGTCAACTTTTATATTGAAAGTACCGATATCATTAAAAACACCTTCAGTAATAGCCATGGCCGGTTTCAACTGGGCGATATTCTTTCGAAGGTTAATTGACTTGAATTCGGCAGCCGGGATCACATTATTGGCGAAAAAGAAGGCTACAAAACTTACAAAAACTATAAAGACGGTTAGGCTTCGCATGGCACGGCCTAGCGAAATCCCTGAAGATTTCATCGCTGCGAACTCGTAATTCTCAGCAAAAGAACCAAAGGTCATTATGGAAGTAAGCAGGATGGTTAGCGGTAATACCAGCGGTACCAGTTTTGGTGAGAAATACAAAAGGAATTTCAGGATCACCTCGGCATCCAGGTCTTTACCAGCAAGTTCACCTATATACAACCAGATCGTCTGGAGTACAAAGATGAACATGAGTATTATAAAGACCGAAAAAAAAGTTTTTAAAAAACTGGTGAGTATGTACCGGTCGAGTATCTTCAATTTAATCTAATCTGTTAATGTAAAAATCACTGTATCGATCTTCGTTAAAGGTAAACAGATTTTTTGCCAGTGGCTGATCTGTTTTAAAGCTTTTCACAGTGATGGTTACTTTAGTTCCGTTCTCCTGAGTTTGTATCAGGTTATAAATATGTTTTGTCTGGCTGTCTATGCCTAAAAGAATATTCTTGATCTCAGCATTGCTGTCTTTAGGAGTAAGCTTAACGTACTGTATCTCTCTTCCTTTTACATTCTGAGTTATATCCATTTCATAGTTATAGCCATCCTCATAAAAACTGAACATTTTCGAAGGAGTGATACTGCTGTTATCTTCCTCTACATAATTTGAAATATTGATCTCTTCATCTTCAGGAATAATAGTGTATATCTTCTCTCCGTCAAACATTTGGGTTGTACCCATAAGGTTTAGAACATATTTTTCACCTTCAATACTTACATCTCCTCTGGTTTCCTGACTTACATTTTCAGCCTGGTTCTCTAAAGCATATTTAAACTCGATCACCATGTTATCATAATTCTTCACTTTTGAAGAAACTTCATTTAAGAGTTTTTCTGCTTTTGGTGAGTTTTGTGCCTGAGCGCTAAAAGAAATAATTGCAGCCAGGATAAATACTAATTTTTTCATTTTGAAATTTTAATTGTCTGGTTCATTTAATAGCTGATCTAATGCTGCGAGATCTGAAACTAAAACCTGCCTTGCCTTGCTTCCTTCAAAAGGACCAACGATGCCTGCGGCTTCCAGTTGATCTATAATTCTTCCTGCACGGTTATAGCCAAGTTTTAATTTTCTCTGAAGCAATGATGCCGAGCCTTGCTGGGCTGTAACGATCACTTCTGCAGCCTCGCGGAATAGCTTGTCCCGCTCGCTCACATCTATATCAAGTCCTGTGCCACTTTCCTCTGCTTCATAGGCAGGTAATTGGTGAGCATCAGGATATGCTTTTTGTGAACCAATGAATTCGGTAATCTTATCAACTTCTGGTGTATCTACAAAGGCACACTGAAGTCGTTTTAATTCGTTCCCCTGGGTAAATAACATATCACCACGACCAATTAACTGGTCTGCTCCCTGGTTGTCCAGAATGGTTCTGGAATCTATCTTAGATGTTACCCTGAAAGCCACCCTCGCCGGGAAGTTGGCCTTAATGATACCGGTAATAACATTTACCGAAGGTCTTTGGGTAGCGATGATCAAATGGATTCCAATAGCACGAGCTAACTGAGCAAGCCGGGCAATAGGCGTTTCCACCTCTTTTCCTGCGGTCATAATAAGGTCTGCGAACTCATCTACAACCAGCACGATATAAGGTAAAAACTTATGCCCATCGTTAGGATTGAGTTTTCGAGCCTTGAATTTCGTGTTGTATTCCTTTATGTTACGACACATGGCATTTTTCAGCAATTCGTAACGATCATCCATTTCGATACAAAGTGAATTCAGGGTATTGATCACTTTCGTATTATCTGTGATAATAGCATCTTCTGTATCTGGCAATTTGGCCAGGTAATGGCGTTCGATCTTATTGAACAAAGTAAGTTCAACCTTTTTAGGATCGACTAGTACAAATTTTACTTCTGCCGGATGCTTGGAGTAGAGTAGGGAAGTTAAGATTGCATTCAACCCAACAGATTTACCCTGACCTGTTGCACCAGCCATAAGCATATGCGGCATCTTAGCAAGATCTACCACAAATGTCTCGTTAGATATGGATTTACCGAGTGCCAAAGGCAGTTCCATCTCAGCATTCTGGAATTTAGCCGAAGCTATTACAGATCGCATAGAAACAATACTTGCATTTTTATTAGGTACTTCAATACCAATGGTTCCTCTTCCCGGGATTGGAGCAATGATCCTAATCCCTAATGCTGAGAGTGATAATGCAATATCATCTTCAAGATTTTTGATCTTGGAAATTCTGATTCCTGCTTCCGGAACTATTTCATAAAGTGTTACCGTAGGACCAACCGTTGCTTTAATTTGGGCAATCTCAATTTTATAATTCTTGAGAGTCTCTACGATCCGGTTTTTATTTTCTTCTAATTCTTCCTGATCAATAGTAATCGTCCCACCATAATCTTTAAGAAGTTCGATGGTTGGAAACTTATAATTCTTTAATTCCAGGGTAGGGTCAAACTCCCCGAAATCCTTGACTAACTTGGTGCTTAGATTATCTTCCTCTTCTTCTTCCGGTGCAGCTTCCACTTCCATGGCCACATCCTCTTCAGGTGCTGTGTTGATCTCCATTTGCGGGGAAGGTTCCGGAGCTTTTTTCTTTTCTGGTTTCTTTTCAGAAAGATCTATATCCTTCGCTTTTTCTTCTTCTTTTTCTTCAATTTCAGGTGTGGCAACTGTCTCCTTCCAGTCTTTCTCCTCATCGGTCTCAGAAATTTGGGATTGATGCTCATTCATGGCATCCTGTAATTCCTTTTTACCCGATTTAAAATAACCACCAACCATTTCCGGAGTTACTTTTAGGCGAATAGCCAGATAGGCTATGAATAGAAATAACATTAAAAGCACAGTCCCGAAAAAGCCTAGATAATCCTGGATGAAATCATTGGTCTCAAATCCTATTCGGCCACCCAGTATAGCATTCTTTTCAGCAAAAAAACCAAAGAATACAGATAACCATATCATAACCAGGATTCCCCAGAACCAGAATTTTCGAAGATTTGAGCTATTAAATCCAAAGAAAAGGTAGACACCACTTAATAGAACTAAAAATGCGATAGAGAAGGAGGCAAGTCCAAAACCCTTATAGATAAAAAAGTCGCTGATGGTCGCTCCAAATTTACTTAGCCAGTTCTTGGCTTCTATCTCCCGGTTGGCAAATTCGTTTAGTATACTTTGATCTGCCTGCCAGTTGAATAGGAATGAGATAAAAGCTACAATTAGCCCGAGGCCAAAAAGCATGAGGAAACTACCCAGAACCACCTTTTGCTGCCTGTTCAGCTTTAGTGAGATATTACGAGATTTTTTGGCAGTTTTCTTGGTCTTAGCTTTCTTTTTAGCCATAAATAGGTTCAAGGATTTGGGCAAAAATACAAATAAGCCTTTGTCAAATTAAGAAAAAAAATCTTCAATTTTAAAACTTATCTATTTTCCGGGTTTTACTCAGGAAAAGACAACTCTAAAATTTGAGATTTATTACAAATCTGCCTAAAATATATAGGGAAAGTAAATAATGCAGGCTATAATAACTGCTATCAAGGCAGCAATAAAAACTGCACCAGCGGCGACATCTTTAATATGGCCAATCTTATTATGAAAATCTGGATGAACAAAATCTGCCATAGCTTCCATTGCCGTATTCAGTCCTTCAGCGGCCATTACCAAACCTATAGCGAGAAACTGGAACATCCATTCAGTTCTTGTAATGTCAAAAAACCAACCGGCCAAACAAACGAGTATAGAAATTACAAATTGAACCTGAATGCTAGGTTCATGCTTGAGTAATAACCAGGCGCCTTTGATAGCGTAACCTCCTCCTCTGATTCTTTTTCCGAGGAAACTATTTTTCATTATAATAATGTTTTCAGGGCAGCAAGATAATCAGGTTCGTCTTCTATACTTGGAACCTGCTGGGAATGTATAACATTTCCGTTTTCATCCAGAACGAGAACAGCACGTGATAGAAGAGCTTCGAATGCTCCGTCCATCATCTCCACCCCATAATCTTTTCCGAAATTCCTGTCTCTGAAATCTGAAAGGTTGGTTACCCGTTCTAATTTCTCATCACTCACAAACCTTTGTTGTGCAAAAGGAAGATCTCTGGAGATGCATAATACAACAGTGTTCTTTAATTCTGAAGCTTTCTTATTGAAATTACGAACAGAGGTAGCGCAAACACCGGTATCGATACTTGGGAAAATATTCATAATAACCCGCTTTCCCTTGAAATCTTCAAGAGTGCCAATTGTAAGATCTGCTTTAACGAGTTCAAAATGAGGTGCCTTTTCATTTAAGGCAGGTAAGTTGCCATAAGTCGTAACCATATCCTCACCAAGTTTAATCTTTGCCATGCTATTTTTTATTAGAATTATAAATTTAGAAGAATGTCTTTCGGTTATTACTAAAATTATCATAAAACAACAAGGGCCGTTTCCCAATGAAAACAGCCCTTATGAAATGATTTGTAAGAAAGATTATTTATCTATAGATCCTAATACTTTCTTTACAAAGTTATTTGCAGCATCCCTCTCCGGAACACCTTCTTCTATCATTTTGTGAACTTCTACAGCTCCGCAAAGGTTGGTGATCAACTCACCGATTACGTCCATTTGCTCTTCGGTAACTGAACGGTGTTCGGTAAAATTCTCAAGAACATCAATAGTGTTCTCTAATTTCTCAACCTCGTTGTTCTTCTGCAGATGTTTAATTACTGGTAACTTCATCTACTAAGTTTTTTAACTGGTCAAACTTGTTCGTTTGAACCTGATTTTTAAAACTTCCATTTTTGAATGTAGCGAACGTAGGAAGGTTATCAACTTTTGCCAGTTTTCTTGATTCCGGAAATTTTTCGGCATCAACAAATACAAACTGAGCATTTTCATTTTCCAAAGCCAATTTCTTGAATTTAGGCTTCATCAATCTGCAGTTTCCACACCATCCGGCCATATATTGAACCACAACGGTATCGTTTCCTTCTACTACTTCGCTTAAGTTATCCTGATCTAATTCCTTAATCATAGCAATTTTTTTTAGATTCTTAAATTAAGCTGAACCCCTTATTAGTTAAGGCTTAGGTAAGATGCTACTCCGTCGCGGTCGGCGTTCATTGCTTCTTTACCTTCTTCCCAGTTTGCAGGACAAACTTCTCCTTTTTCCTGAACGTGAGTATAAGCATCGATCAATCTCAAGAACTCATTTACGTTTCTTCCAAGTGGCATATGGTTAATACCTTCATGAAAAACAGTTCCTTCTTCATCGATTAGGTATGTAGCTCTATAAGTTACATTATCACCCTCAAGAGTGATCGCTCCGGTTTCCTCGTCATAAGATTCGCTCATGATATCAAGGATATCAAGTCTTGAACTTAGGTTACGATTAGAGTCTGCAAGGCTTGGGTCCGTTCCCCCTTCACTCCCCCCCTTATCATTTGGAGTCTTTACCCAGGCGCCATGCCCCTCTGGAGTATCACAAGACGCTCCGATCACCATAACATTTCTCTTTTCAAATTCTTCCATTGCACTTTGAAAAGCGTGTAGTTCTGTAGGGCAAACAAAGGTGAAATCTTTTGGGTACCAGAAAAGCAATACTTTCTTGTTGTTTTTCTGAGCTTCTTCCAACACATTTAATTTGAAAGTATCTCCCATTTCGTTCATAGCGTCTACGCTAAGATTTGGAAATTTTTTTCCTACTAAAGCCATATAAATTACTGTTTTTTAAGTTATAAAATTCTCTTTTTCTACGGCGCAAATTTAGCATCTAAAGACGCATTTTAAAGCCGGAAAAATTTTAAAATTTTATTGTTTGATAGGGTTTGTCTATCAATCTAAGGATGTGTAATAGCGAGCCTTTATAATTGTCAAATTATCAGATATTTAACCGGTAATTTATGAGAGTGACAATAATTATTTTTCGGATAGCATTTTAATTTTAATGCCAACTGCGGCAAAAAACAAGGTCATAAACGGACTCAGGTAATTAAAGAATGCATAGCCAGCATACGATAAAACCGGTACTCCTAATACTCCACTGTGGTAAGCTCCGCATGTATTCCATGGTACAAGTACCGAGGTTACTGTTCCTGAATCCTCTAAACTTCTACTTAAGTTTTCCGGTGCAAGGCCTTTATCTTTATATGCTTTGGCAAACATTTTTCCAGGAACCACAATGGCGAGATATTGATCTGAAGCCGTTACATTCAGTGCTAAACAGCTAAAAACGGTACTTGCAAATAATCCGAAAGTGGTGTGGAAAAGATTAAGTAAAGCTTTACTTATTCTGGCCAGTGCGCCAATAGCCTCCATAATTCCACCAAATACCATCGCGCATATAATAAGCCAAATAGTTCCTAGCATGCCGGCCATTCCGCTGGAAGCGAAAAGATCATTTAATGCTTCTGAATCTGTTTCAACAGCTGTATCTACGGTAATAGCGTTCATAATCCCTTTATAGCCACTTACAAAGTTCAGGTTTTCCATTCCACTTACGGCTAACACCACATCTGGCTGAGCTATCAATGCTGCAACAGCACCCAGTAATGTTCCAATAAGTAATGCTATAAGAGGAGAGGTCTTTTTAACGATAAGGACGATCACTATTACCGGTACTAGAAATAACCACGGACTAATATTAAATGAAGCGTCAATAGAATTAAGGATGGAGGTTGTATCGGTACTACCACTGGTATCGAGGTTCAATCCTATAATTATAAAAGCAATAATAGTAATGGTAATTGTAGGTACAGTAGTTAAAGCCATATACCTGATGTGTGTAAACAGGTCTGTTCCCGCCATTGCCGGGGCAAGGTTAGTGGTGTCACTTAAAGGCGACATTTTATCACCAAAATAAGCACCGGATAGAATTGCTCCAGCCGTCATACCTAAAGAAATTCCCAAAGCATCTGCAATACCCACCAGGGCAATACCTACGGTTGCTGAAGTGGTCCAGCTACTACCAGTAGCAAGGGAAATAACAGAACAAATTATAACGCAGGCCGCAAGAAAGATGGTAGGATTAAGTATTTGCAAACCATAATAGATCATGGTTGGGATAATCCCACTTATAAGCCAGGTTCCCGCAAGTGCTCCTACCATTAATAATATCAGGATCGCACCAGCCGTACTTTGGATATTCTTGGCGACCTCATCTATCATATAGTCGAATTCCACTTTATTGAAATATCCAACAATAGCTGCTACACCGCCACCTAAAAGAAGTATAAATTGATTTGAACCGCTAAGAGCATCATCTCCAAAAACAAAAACGTTAAAGGCAAGCATCCCGATAAGGGCAAAAACAGGAATTAATGCCTCCCATATATTTAATTCCTTATTACTGATGATTGCTTCATTTTCAGGCTTCGAGGCAGAGTTTTCCATTAAGGCTAAGTACTTTATTTGCGGCAAAAATAAAGCCTCACGGTATTCCTGAATATTTTCAGAGTTACCGTGAGGCTTGAGATTTTAAAACCGGTCGTTAATATAGATCATTTTTTCTGATCGTAATTTTACGACTTTCGGCTTAATCCTGCAAAATTTTAGACCATTTCGGTATCTAAAACCCCTACTTTAACCATACATTCTTTCATCATTTCATAAGTTCTTGCAATATCGTTATCCAAACCTATGGAGAAACGGATCAATCCGTCACTTAATCCCATTTCATTTTGCTCTTCCAAAGGAATTTCTGAAGAGGTAGACGTTCCGGGTGCACTGAACAGGGTTTTATAAAATCCTAAACTTACCGCCAGGTAGCCTAAATTCTTTTCCTGCATTAACTCCATTAGCTCATTTGCTTTATCCAGA
Source organism: uncultured Flavobacteriaceae bacterium (assembly GCA_965364455.1). GTDB lineage: Bacteria > Bacteroidota > Bacteroidia > Flavobacteriales > Flavobacteriaceae > Christiangramia. The sequence goes on along the minus strand of CBDTXN010000004.1, from coordinate 28,448 downwards.
GACCCGACATCTATAGTTAACATTCCACCAAATCCATAAGATTCATTCATCATTTCTTTAAATGTATGGTTGCCAGGATGCGATTCCAGTCCCGGGTAAACAGTTTTAAAGCCGTCTTCCTGGAATTTCCTAGCCAGGAACATCGCATTATGACTATGTTGCTTCATTCTGATATGAAGGGTTCTTAGATTCTTTAGTATTGAAGCTGCGCGCAGACTATCCATTGTTGGTCCCAGCAGCATTGCCGCACCATCATTTACGTTTCGAAGATCATTTATAAATTCCTTGGTTCCGCAAACAACTCCGCCAACCGTATCGCTGCTACCGTTGATAAACTTGGTTAAACTGTGTATAACCACATCTGCGCCCAATTTCGCAGGACTAATTGATAGGGGAGAGAATGTGTTGTCTACAACAAGCTTAAGATTGTGAACTTTTGATATTTTACCCAGAGCTTCAAGGTCGGCAACCTCAAGTAGTGGATTGCTTACGCTTTCGCAATAGATCACTTTCGTGTTTTCCTTTACCGCTGAATCGATAAGCTTCGGTTTCGTGGTATCCACAAAAGTTGTTTCTATGCCAAACTTAGGAGCAAAATTTTTCAGAAAGGCATAAGTTCCGCCGTAAACCGTTCTGCTACAAACTATATGGTCTCCGGCATTACACAATTGCATTAAAACTGAAGTTATGGCTCCCATTCCGGAAGCAGAAACATTTGCTGCTTCGGTGCCTTCCATTGCTGCCAGTGCCTCGCCCAGGTAAAGGTTAGAAGGGGAGGAGTGGCGTGAATATAAATAACATCCTTCTGCATTGCCTTCGAAAGTATCGAACATTGTCTTTGCAGATAGGAAGGTATAGGTCGAAGAGTCAGAAATTGAAGGGTTTACTCCCCCAAATTCTCCAAAATATTGTAGATCCTGAATACGATCTGCCGGTTTATACTTCATAATAATAGCTTTAGAAGATCAAAGTTGGAGGATATTAGTTTTAAAAACAATGATATTTGTCAGTTGCAGTAAATAAATCTAAAAAATATCGATAATTAGGAATTAAAAACTAATTTTAAAAGGAATTCCTTTGAATTAAGGAAAATAATTTAGTTATGAAAATTGACGAATTAGATAAGCGTATCCTGAACCACCTTCAGAAGGATAGTAAAAAGACGAACAAGGAGATCTCTAATGATCTAGGACTTTCGGTAACCGCGGTATATGAAAGGATACGTAAACTGGAAAGGGGAGGGGTAATTTCAAAATATGTTGCCCTGGTTGATCCAGAAAGCGTTGAAAAAGGTTTTATGGTACTTTGTCAGGTAAAACTAATTCAACATAAAAAAGACCTGCTTACCAAATTTGAGAAGCAAGTTACCAGCCTTCCTGAGGTAGTAGAATGTCTTCATGTAAGCGGAGACTTCGATTATATTCTAAAAGTTCTGGTGAAAGACATGGAAGCATATCGCGAATTCCTGGTTACAAAACTTACTACTCTGGACCATATTGGTAGCACCAAAAGTATATTCACAATTAGTAAAGTGAAGCAAACCACCGAGATTGTACTCTGATTATCTTTATCTTGATAAAAAATAGATATAATGAACCGAAAACATTTTGTATTCAGTACCTGCGCCTCAATTTTAATAGCTCCGACCTTATTTTCCTTCAACCCGGAAAATATTCAGGACAAACCTAAATTAGATCCTGAACTGGTACAGGAATTTGTTGGAAAATCACATAGTGATCCGGATAAAGTAAAAGAATTGCTGGAGGAAACTCCAACATTGTTAAATGCAGCTCACGATTGGGGAAATGGTGATTTTGAAACCGGTCTGGGAGCAGCAAGTCATGTCGGCAATAAAGATCTGGTGAAATACTTTATCGAAAAAGGAGCTCAGGCAAATGTCTTTACCGCAACCCTTTTTGGAAGGATGGATATTCTAAAACCTATGCTTCAATTTTCTCCGGAAATCTTACACGCCAAAGGCCCGCATGGTTTTACCTTATTACATCATGCAGAAAAAGGAGGAGATGAAGCACTGGAAGTGAAAGATTATTTGGTTTCATTAGGAGCTGAAGAAACTAAAATCCCCTTGTATTAAATATCTTTAATCCCGAAATCTTAAAATTTTATTATGTCTATAAGTCGGCATTGGTCATTGTAGAGAATAGTCGTACTTTTACGGTCAATTTGTAAAAAAATAAGTAAAAAACATACAGTTATGAGTACATATGATGTTGCAGTAATAGGATCTGGACCCGGTGGATATGTAGCCGCCATTCGTTGCGCCCAACTGGGTATGAAAACTGCAATCATAGAAAAATATTCCACTCTAGGAGGAACCTGTCTTAATGTGGGGTGTATCCCGAGTAAGGCACTTTTAGATTCTTCTCACCACTATCACGATGCGCTAAAGCATTTTGATGACCACGGGATCGAAATTCCTGGTGAGGTGAAACTTAATCTTGAAAAAATGATGGAACGTAAATCTTCAGTAGTAAGCCAGACTTGCGACGGAGTAAAGTTCCTTATGGATAAGAACAAGATCGATGTGATCGAGGGAGTTGGGTCATTTAAAGACAAAACTCATATCAATATTGAGAAAGATGGTGAAACCAAAACTATCGAGGCGAAAAAGATCATCATCGCTACAGGTTCTAAACCTGCGAATCTTCCTTTTATCGAATTAGATAAAGAAAGAGTGATCACTTCAACCGAAGCTTTAACTTTGAAAGAAGTGCCTAAGCACATGATCGTAATTGGTGGTGGAGTTATTGGATTAGAGCTTGGACAGGTTTATCGTCGTCTTGGTGCTGATGTAACCGTAGTTGAGTTCCTTGACAGAATTATCCCAACTATGGATTCTGCTCTTTCAAAAGAACTTCAGAAAGTACTGAAAAAGCAGGGAGTTAAATTCCATACCAGCACCAAAGTAAAGTCGGTTGAAAGAAATGGTGATGAGATCATTATCAAAGCCGATGACAAGAAAGACAAGGAGATCGAACTTAAGGGAGATTACTGCCTGGTTTCTGTAGGTCGTCGTCCTTATACTGACGGATTAAATGCTGAAGCCGCAGGTGTTCAGCTGGATGATAAAGGAAGAGTGAAAGTGAACGATCACCTTCAAACAAATGTAGATAATATCTACGCGATTGGAGATGTAGTTCGTGGAGCAATGCTTGCTCATAAAGCTGAGGAAGAAGGTTCTATGGTAGCTGAATTGATAGCCGGGCAGAAACCTCATATCGATTATAATCTTATTCCGAATGTTGTTTATACATGGCCAGAAGTTGCTTCAGTAGGGAAGACCGAAGAGCAATTGAAGGAAGAGGGAGTAAAATATAAAGAAGGAAAGTTCCCGATGAGGGCACTTGGTCGTTCAAGAGCTAGCGGAGATATCGACGGACTGGTTAAGATCCTTGCCGATGAAAAGACCGATGAAGTTCTTGGAGTTCATATGATAGGAGCCAGAACTGCAGATCTTATCGCTGAAGCTGTTACCGCAATGGAATACAGGGCTTCTGCTGAAGATATCGCCAGAATGTCTCACGCTCACCCAACTTATGCTGAAGCTGTAAAAGAAGCTGCCTTAGCTGCGACAGAAAATAGAGCTTTGCATATTTAATAGAAATAGCATAAAATATATTTTAGACCCGGACGTTATATTGTCCGGGTTTTTTGTTTTATTGCAGCCCCTTATTTATCAACGTTCATAAAGTTATACATGAAAAATCTTCTACTGTTATTCCTATTATTCTCGACAACTATTTATGCTCAAAATGAGAAGTTTAATTTAAATTTTGACCAAAACTTTAAAGGAGAAGAGCTTCCTGATGACTGGTTTGTTTGGGGAGATTATCAAATAGAAAAAGACTCTGTAACTAATTATTCAGGAAAATATGCCGCAAAAATATCTTCAGGTGAGGATGGCGGTAGCTTTGGAAGTATTGCTTATAAAATTCCTGCCAGGTATAAAGGTAGAACGTTGAAACTTGAAGGCTATATAAAAACTGAAAATGTAACCAATGGTTTCGCAGGTTTGTTGATTAGGGTGGATGGCCTTGCTGGCTCCCTTGCTTTTAATAACATGCAGAGACAACAACTTTCCGGTACGAATGATTGGGAAAAGTATAAAGTGTTTGTTCGGTTTCCAGAAAATGCAAAGACTATCTATGTTGGTGGTATTCTTTCTGGTAATGGTACCGCATGGTTTGATGATCTTAAGCTTAAAGTAAACGGGACCAAGGATGTTCAGGAATTGGAAGAGATAGAGTTTGAATTGAAACCTGCGGAGATAGATTCAAGTTTCGCTAATAATTCAAATTTTAAAATTAAAGATCTTACCGATTTGCAGGTAGATCGATTATACAAATTAGGAAAGGTATGGGGATTTGTAAAATATCACCATCCTGAAATTGCCAAAGGAAATATTAATTGGGACAATGAACTTTTCAGGATTCTGCCAAAACTCAATTCTGCAAATTTTGATGTTGAGTTAGCGAATTGGATCAGTTCACTTGGTGATGTGGATGGTGATGAGCATGAATTACCAGAAAATGATGAAGTTGAGCTTTGTCCAGATTATGGCTGGATCTACGATACAGAATTTCTGAGCGAGGACCTTTCTAAAGAGTTGAAAGAAATACTAACGTCCAAGAGAGAAAATGAACATTATTACGTAGGGATCAACAGTGGGGTTCGTAACCCTCAGTTTACAAATGAACTTAGTTATCCAAAAATGGAGTGGGATGATACCGGCATTAAATTGTTGGCACTTTACCGTTACTGGAATATGATGGAATATTTTAATCCGAATAATCACCTTACAGATAAAGACTGGGAGGAGGTCCTACGAGAATATATTCCACGCTTTGTTGAAAATAATACAGAGCTGGACTATAAACTCAATATGCTTCAGTTAATTGAAGAAGTAAGTGACACCCACGCCAATATGTGGTATTATGATGAGGCTTTAAATGAGTTTTTCGGAAACAGAAGAGTACCTCTCAAGGTGAAATTTATAGAAGAGATGCCGGTAGTAATTAAGGTTGGTGATTCCGCAGGTCAAAATATTCAAATTGGAGATGTTATCACTCATATTGATAGCAAACCCATAAAAGAGATCATTGAAGATAACCTGAAATACTACCCGGCTTCAAATTATCCTACGAAGTTGAGGGATATGGCAAGGAAACTTTTGTGGACCAACAAAGACAGCCTGGAATTAACCCTTCAGAATAAAAGTGGTTCTTATACCGAAAAGATTGTTTCAGTAGAAAAATGGGATGATTCAGAAAAGATAATTCCAAGCCATAAGTATATTGAAAATGATATTGGATATATCTATCCGGAATCGCTGAAAAGAGGAGAAATTAAAGACATTCTGAAAAAGTTCGAAGACACCAAAGGTATTGTGGTTGATATGCGTTGTTATCCTTCAGATTTTATAGTTTTCAGTATGGGAAACAAAGTTGTTCCCCAACCAACCGACTTTGTAAAATTCACTAACACCTCCCTGGAAGATCCCGGGTATTTTGAATTTCGTAATGGTTCAAAAGTAGGCTCTCTTATAAAGAATGCTTATGACGGGAAATTAACCATTCTTATCAATGAAGACACTCAAAGTAACGCGGAGTATACCACCATGGCTTTGAGAGTGGCGCCAGAAGCTGTGGTAATTGGAAGCCAGACTGCCGGAGCTGATGGAAATGTTTCCCGTATAAATTTACCGGGAGGAATTAATACCATGATTTCAGGTATTGGTGTCTATTATCCGGACGGAACTGAAACTCAAAGAATAGGTATCGTGCCGGATATTGAAATAAAACCGACTATTGCTGGATTTAGAGAGGGCAAGGACGAATTACTGGAGAAAGCGATCCAGGTTATAAGAAATGCATCTGTTGATACTAATTAAGTTATTGAAATTTTCCCAGTGTTTGGATCACCTTTTCTTTATAAGTCCGGCTAATAGGAATCGATTTATTTTCAATAATAGCTTCTTCATAAGAGTAGGATTGAATTTTATCTATAGAGATAATAAACGACCTATGAATTCTAAGAAATTTAGTATCCGGAAGTTTCTCTTCAATTGAGGATATAGTTTCACGAGTTACTTTTGTGCCCTCTGTAGTTTCAATTTTCAGGTAATCACTCAGGCTTTCTATCCATAGGATTTTCGAGAAATCGATTTTGTGCATTTTCCGGTCGATCTTCACAAAAATGAAGTCTGCGTTTTTCTCACTTTGGTTTATCTGCCCCGGATCGTTTAAATGAACCTCCTGAAAATTATGTACCGCATCCAGTAAGCGGTTGAAAGAAATTGGTTTTAAGAGGTAATCTACTGCGTGCAGATCAAATCCTTCAATTGCATATTCACGGTATGCCGTGGTGAAAATGATCTTGATATTCCGATTAATAGATTTCGCAAATGAGATCCCGGAAATTCCGGGCATATTAATATCAAGAAAGATCAGATCAGTTTTATTGGCATTGATCATGTTAAATGCCTCTGTAGCATTTCTACACCTGCCAATGATCTCGATCTTATCGATCCTGGAAAGATGATTTTCGAGAATATCTAAAGCCACCGGTTCATCATCAACTATGATGCATCTAATCTTATCTGACATCTGCTGGAGTTTTTTCAGTGTTTAAATTAAGGAAAACAGTGAATTCATTTTCATTATTTACAATCTTTAGATCGTACCCATCGCCATATAAAATATTTAGCCTACGCTTAATGTTATCAAGGCCAATCCCTTTTCCTTCCGAATTTTCTGAAGCTGCTGAAACAGAATTAATGATTTTAAATTTAAGTCTTTCCTTTTCTAATTTAATACAGATGGATATTTCAAGTTTACCGTCATTTCCTTTTCCGTGCTTAAAACTGTTTTCAACGAAAGGAAGTAAAAGCATAGGAGCAATTTTAATTTCTTCTGAAATTGGATCACAATGAAACCTAATTTCAAGATCTTCCCGAAAACGCTTTTTCTCCAGGTCTATATAATTTTGGATGTGATTTATCTCGTCCTGGAGTTTGACCAATGGTTTCTTGGTTTGATATAATATGTAATCCAGAAGCTCTGAAAGCTGCAGGATCATTTCAGGGGTTGCCGTGCTTTTAGATAAACTCAATCCATAAATAGTATTTAAGGTATTGAATAGAAAATGCGGATGTATCTGCATCTTCAAATATTGCAGCTCCTGTTCTTTAAGTTTCAGTTGAGCCTCCAGGATACGGTTTTTAAGCTCTTCATTTTTAGCGGAAGCAGAATAATTATATTTCAGAAGGCTGAAAGCAGATGCTATTGCAACTACCAGGTAAACACTAATTAATATATAAATAAGGCTTTTTGTAAGCGGAAAGTTTTCCTGATATCCATAACCTATGGTCATGATAATTCCATAAAACGCAGAAAGCGTAATATAGGTTGCAGAGATGAGAAATGCCGCCAGGGAATAAAGGGTAAACTGCAGGTATTTTTTCTGAATTAGATAATTAGGAATAAGCCTGTAGGTAAAAACATAGGTAGTCCCAATAGTAACCGGTAAGAAAAAAACTGAAAATGTAAATACGTTTTTGAAATCGGCTCCTTCAAATCCGAAGAATAAGGTGAAAAACAATTGAACCACGAGCCAGAACAGGCCATGCAATAATATCCTTTTTCCTAATTCTAAAAATGCTCCGGCAATTTTCATCCAGGAATAAAAATGTGACTAAAATATCAGAAGTAAAAATTTTTGCGATAAATTACCGGTTTTGAGGGGTAGAAAACAGCTGGTCGAGATTTAAAAGTCTTGATGCTGGCAATTATGTAGAAAAGGTATGCAAACCTGCAGTTCGTCTCAAATGATTTAAAATAATGCTTTTATCTTCTAAATTTGGATGTATCAAACAAAAAGCGATTCAGTATGATCACCTTTACTATTATAGTTTTACAAGAAAGCGGATTTTTTAATCAATTATTAGCAAGAATTAATGAAGGCGGACCTCTCGCCATGAGCCTGATCCTTATTTCCTTTCTTTTGGTATTATTTCTAATTGTAAGAGCCGCAATGAAAATTAAAGCTCCGGCTCATATTTACCAAAAATCGATATCTCTTATTAATCAGCTTGCTTTACTGGCTTTAGTATTAGGATTATTTGCCCAGTTCATAGGCTTAATTCAGATATTTGATGCTTTTGAAGCATTGGGAGATATCAGTCCGTCATTATTTGCCGGCGGTTTAAAAGTAACTTTGCTACCGCCTTTATTTGGAGGATTCACATTTTTAATTGGTAGAATGGCTACGTTTATTCTAAACTGGATCAGGAAGGAAAACCAAGATGACTTCCCGGTTGTTAAAACCTGAATAATGGAAAAGTTCAATTTGACTTGAAACAGTCTCTATTTAATTCTGGAAGAATTTATTTGAATATCAGCTCCTTTCCAGCTTTGCTTTATCAATTCATCAGTTTTTCGAACATTCTCACCATCATTCAGATTTTCATAGGCCAGGCGCAAACCATGTTGCGCCCATCCATTCTTAGGAAGCTTTTTCAGGTCGGCTACATAAGTGGCGATGGCGTCACGGTATTGGCCTGCTTCTATCTGTACGGCCCCTAAATGATGCCTAACTGAAAAGAACCAGTCTGGCGGTTCATCATAATTTAACGAATCTTCTATATCTACCGCTTGTTTAAGAATAGCGATACTTTCCTTGTAATTTCCTTCACTGGCGAGGATCTCACTTTGCAAAACCCTCTTTGCGATCTGCATCAAGGTTGAAACTGAATTGATATCCCATATCGTTACTTCTTCAAGGCTCTTGTCATCGGCTAATCTTTCCAGTTCAGAAAGATGTTTTCTGGCATTATTAAGATCTTTTTTTGCCATAAATGCCATTCCCTGTGCATAGTGTTTCACTGCTTTAAGGTAGGGAAGATCGTAGGTTTTAAAATCTGAATTCAGGATTTCATCCCATCGGCCTAATTTAACCTGAACATAAAGCGGAATTGTATAATAATGTTGTAATGTTCCCCATCCTGGCTCTTTCATTAGGTCTGGATGAACATGTTCTGAAAGTTTTTGAGCTCCTAGCATAGCCCATTCGCTGTTGCCTTCCAGCGTTGCCGTTGCGGCGAGAAAATGGTAATTATGCGGATAGTATGCTAAAGGGTATGCACCCTGAGCATGACATTTGGTTACATAGATACTGTCTGCTTCAACGGCTCTTAGGTTCGCCACGGTCCCTTTATGGTACTCTCCGGTTCTTATGTACACATGAGAAGGCATATGTACCAGGTGTCCGGCTCCAGAAGCTAATCCATCATCAAAAGCTTTTGCGGAAGAATTGGCTCTTTCGGGAGTACTGGAGGCTTCAACTGCATGTATATAGAAATGGTTCGCTCCAGGGTGTTGAGGATTCTCTTTTAGAATATTTTCAAGCAAGCCAACGATCTCCGGAGTCCATTCTTCTGGATTTCCCTCTTTGTCATAAAGTTGCCAGGGATGGAGATTCATCAAAGATTCGGCATAAAGCGTGGCTATATTTTCGTCATCAGGGAATTTTTGATGCGCTTTCTTCAATTCGTCGCTGTAGTTTTGATCCAGGTCACTTCGGTCTTCTACCGGATCTTCCACGTATCTGGTGGCCATGGCATTTATCAATACTTTTTCTTTTTCAGACTCAGAACCTAATTCATTGGCTTTTTGAATTGCTTCATAAGCTCTTTCATAGTTGTCGTCTTCCATACCGGCGTTATAATTAGGTCCCAGAACGTATGCGTAACCCCAATAGCACATGGCACATTCAGGATCTAGTTTGGTAGCATAATAAAATGACCTGGCAGCTTCGGCGTGATTAAATCCGTAGGCCAGCAACAAACCCTGGTTGAAATATTTCTGGGCCTCAGGATTGTCTGTTATAATAGGATAATTGATTGCGTCGAGTCCATCAAATAGTGGAGCTTTATTATTGGAACTATACCATTCTTTGTCGGTTACCTGTGGAGCACAACCATATTTACTTTCGGGTTCCTTTTTGCTGATCACTTCAGGTTCTTTTTCCGAATTTTTACAGGAGAATAAAATGAACAGCAGAACGATGAAAATTGGAGTTTTCATGATCTTGTTTTTTGATTAGGAAAATACCGGGGTGAATTCTATAAAATTATAATAAACTGATTTAAAATTTATGTTTTTGGTATGAGAACATTGAGTACATTTAAAAGTTAATTCTAATTATAGAAATCATGGCAAAAGAAAAATCGCCTTCGAAAAATTCGGCTAAAAAAGAGCCAGCAATGAGTTTAAAAGAAAAGAGAGCGGCCAAGGCTGCGAAGAAAAAGAATAGGAGTTAAGCTTACCTAATAGCTGAAATTTAAGGAATATCATCCTGAATTAATTTCAAAATCTCTTAGAAATTCAATTCTAAAGGTTAGAAACTGAAACAGGTTAAGCTGGAATTTAAATGAGAAAAGGAGCGCAGATGCGCTCCTTTTTTATTTTTTTCTCCTACGGTTGGCGTTCTTATCACCACGAGTTTTTGGTTTTTTATATTTCTTCGCGATCTCCCTTCGATATGATCCTCCAAGATTAACCTTCTTATTCTTTTCCTTTTTTTCGTGAAAAGCAGGTCCAACCTCATCAACAACCTTGTTGGGGTTATTTATTTCGATCGCCCTGGGTTTTTCTTCTGGGATAAGTTCAGTAGCAATTTTAACCTCATTAGGTAGTTCGTATTTTGGAACTTCCGTCTTCATTAATTCCTCTATGGCATCAAGGTATTCCTGTTCAGCTTCAGTAGTAAATAGTAGCGACTGACCCTTTTTCTCGGCACGACCCGTTCTACCTATTCTATGCATGTAGTTTTCAGGATATTGCGGAGTGTCAAAGTTTACCGCGTGAGATATATTTTCAATATCCAGACCACGTGCCATTACATCTGTTGCGATCATGATCCTGGACATGCCTTCATCAAAATCACTTACACTTTTTAAACGGTAATTCTGGCTTTTTCCAGTGTGCATCAGGCTAACTTCACCGGGGAACTCTTCACCAAGGTTTTCATACAGCCTATCTGCAATTCGTTTGTCACCAATAAATATGAGTACTTTATGGTATTTTTCCTCATCTGCCAGCAAATGTTTTAAAAGATTCGCTTTGGTATAAAAATTCGGGATCTTATATCCACGCTGCTCAATATTTTCCAGAGGAGTTCCACTAACTGCCACCGATATTTTTTCAGGAGCCTTGAAATTAGCATCGATCATCTGTTCTACAGTTTCGGTCATGGTAGCCGAGAACATGATATTCTGCCTGTTTTTTGGTAAGAGTTCAATGATATTATTTACCTGAAACTTAAAGCCAAGGTCCAGCATCACATCAACTTCATCTATGACGAATTTCTGGATAGATTTTAGCTGAACTGCTCTCCTAAGAACAAGATCATAAAGCCTCCTTGGGGTTGCCACGATAATATCAAGTCCCTGCATGAGGTCCTGGTGCTGAGTATTTATATTCACTCCGCCATAAACTCCGGCAACTCTAACATTGATATATTTCGCCACTTTTTCGATCTCTCCAACTACCTGAACTACCAGTTCACGCGTAGGAACCATGATAAGAATACGCGGATTCTTCTGTTCAGAATATTTGAGCATCCTTAACAAAGGCAATAGGTAGGCGAAGGTTTTACCCGTTCCGGTCTGTGCTATTCCTACCACATCCCTTCCAGACATGATCGATGAAAATGCCTGTTCCTGAATAGGAGTAGGAGTCTGAAGGTTCAGATCTTCCAAAGCATTACGTAACGGTGTATTTAAATTTAAATCCTGAAAACTCAAATCGTGAAGTTTAATTTTGCGCAAAGGTACGGCATGATAGCCAAAGTTTTACCTGATTTCATCAAGTAAAAATCATGTAATGTGAATCGTGTAATCTGCATCGTATTCGTTTTCGACATCAAGTTTTATAATTCCTTCCTTATTTTTAAGGTTTTGATCGGTTCCTTCAACATCTGCAATTCCTAACCATGGCTCGATACAAACGTAGGGAGCACCTGGCTTAGCCCAGATGCCAAGATTTTTAAAATCGTTATATTCAACAGAAAGTACTTTCCCGTTCTTTTTACTAATAAGATCAACTTTTTTAGACTTGATATTTTTAAATATTAGCGCGTCCTCTTTAAAGATATCTTCGGTTAGTCTAATGGTTTTCTCATTGTTTAGAACCATTTTTGTTTCAGAACTAACGAGGCCATCATCATTCAATAAATAGGTTTTAAGATGCATTTTCCGATCGAATTCAAGGGAATAGTCTTCTATTTCCTCCTTATCAAGATATAGAATGTTGAAAGCCGGGTGTCCACCCAGTGAAAAATAAATTGGCTTTTGGTCCAGGTTGATAATGTGATGATTTACCTCCAGGCTTTTTTCGTTCAATGTAAAAGCGATCCTGAAATCAAATTTAAATGGATACATTTCTAAGGTTTCTTCTGAATATAAAAGTTCGAAAACCAGTTGATGTTCAGATCTTTCTTTAATCCTTATTTTGTCATTATGCCTTATAAATCCATGTTTTGGAACTGAATATTCCTTGCCTTCATAGAAGTACATCCCATTTTTAATTACACCAATTATAGGGAATAAATTAGGTGCGTGGCTACTCCAGATCTTTGGATCTCCCTGCCAGATATATTCCTTACCGTTTTCTTTATTCAGGATACTACACAGTTCAGCACCGGTTTCCTTTACCGTGATCTTCAGGAATTCATTTTCTAAGGAATGTTTTTTCAAAGTAGTTTATTTTAAAGTAAAGTTACAAAACCAGAGAGAGTAGGAAAACCAATTATTACCGCCTGATTTATTTTCGGTATTTTTAGGCGAAAATTGAAGCTATGAAGAAAATCCTTGCCTTTGCAGGCTCAAACAGCAGTACTTCTATAAACCAGGAATTATTGAATAGTGTAGTGAGTAGGATCCAGGGGCATGAGATAAAGGAAATTAAACTCACCGATTATCCACTACCGGTTTTTAGTGTTGATATTGAAAAAAGTGAAGGTATCCCCATAAATGTTACCATTATTAAGAATTTGATCGCGGAAAGTGATGCGTTGGTTATTGCAGTAAATGAACATAATGGAGGTCCATCTGCATTTTTTAAAAATATCGTAGACTGGCTTTCACGAGCGAACAGAAATTTTCTGGAAGGTAAAAAGATCCTTTTAATAAGTACCTCTCCGGGAAAACGAGGTGCCAAATCTTCATTGGAATACACCGAAAATATCTTTGGGAGATTTGGAGGAGAGGTGGTACAAAGTTTTAGTTTTCCTTCTTTTAAAGATAATTTTCAGGATGGTAAGGTGATAAACGAAGTTCTGGATATGGGAATTGAAGATGTGCTTACTACCTTTGCGCATCAAATTGAAGAATAAGTGCGTACTTCCAGAGTTTTCTCCGTTGGAGAACCAAAGAAATTTAAAGAGCAATTACTGTCCTGGGGACGGCAATTTCAGGAAATAGCCTGGCTGGATAGTAATGAATATGATTCCAGGAATGGTGAATATGAAGCTATTCTTGCTGTCGAAGCTTTTACGGCTATCAAGACCGACTATGTAAATGCTTTCGATAAATTAAAAGAATACCAGGAAACAACAGCCGATTGGATATTCGGTTATTTGAGCTACGATCTTAAGAATGATGTGGAAAACCTGAAATCTTCGAATTTTGACGGTTTACATTTTCCTGATCTCTATTTTTTTCAGCCCCAAAAACTCATTTTTATAAAAGATGATCAAATCGAGTTTCATTATTTACGGATGGTGGATGCTGAGATCGAAGATGATTTTGTGGATATTCAGAATTTTAAATCTAAGGATGATTCAGCTCATACTCCCATTAAAGTAAAATCCCGTATCTCCCGTGAAGAATATCTCGAAAAAATTGAGTTAATGCTTAATCACATTCACCGTGGTGATATATATGAAGCGAATTTCTGCCAGGAATATTTTTCTGAGGATGTAGATATAGACTCTTTCGATATTTACAGATCTCTGAACGAGATTTCCACTCCGCCATTTGCCGCTTATCTAAAACTGGAGAATTTTAATTTGATCTCTGCATCTCCCGAGAGGTATTTAAAAAAGAAAGGAGAGAAGCTTTTAACTCAGCCTATTAAGGGAACTGCGAGAAGATCACAGGATCTGGAAGAAGATAAGAGGATCGCATCAGAACTGTCTGAAGATCCAAAAGAACAGTCAGAAAATGTGATGATCGTAGACCTGGTTAGAAATGATCTCTCCCGTATTGCAAATAAAGGAAGCGTAAAGGTAGATGAGCTTTGCAAGGTCTATACCTTTAAACAGGTGCATCAACTCATTTCCAGTGTAACCGCTGAGATCGCAGATGAAATTCCCCCGGTGGAAGCTTTAAGAACAAGTTTTCCCATGGGAAGTATGACCGGTGCCCCTAAGATATCTGCTATGAAGATCATCGAGAAGCTGGAAGATTCAAAAAGAGGACTTTATAGTGGTGCGGTAGGATATTTTACCCCAGATGGTGATTTCGATTTTAATGTGGTCATTCGAAGTATTCTTTATAATTCAGAAAATAAATATCTGTCTTTTTCTGTTGGCGGTGCAATTACTTCAAAATCTGATCCTGAAAAAGAATATGAAGAGTGTCTTCTAAAGGCGAAGGCCATGCGTGAAGTACTTACCAATTTATAGAATTTCAAACTTCAGAACTTATATTTTCAAGGATTCAAAAATTGTTGGCCAAAGCTTGAAGGATTAAGTAATGTGCTTTTGTATCTTTGAGAAACTATGGAAAAAACCTTCAAAAATCTGGTAAAATCTAACTATCCCTATTTGTGCGGTAGTAAGCTTTTACTTGCGATTAGCGGAGGTGTAGACAGTGTTGTTCTTGCCCATTTATGTCATGATGCTAAACTCGATTTTGCTATCGCCCATTGTAATTTCAATTTGCGCGGCGAGGAAAGCGACGGCGATGAAAAGTTTGTGGTAGATCTTGCCGATTCTCTCGAAGTAGATGTTTATACCGAAAGCTTTGATACTCTTCCTTTTGCAGACCATAATAAGGTCTCTGTACAGATGGCTGCCAGGGATTTAAGATACGAATGGTTTGCAGAGCTGAGCAGTTCTGTACAATTTGATTATACCCTTACCGCTCATCATGCCAATGACAATCTTGAAACTTTTTTGATCAATCTTATTCGTGGAACCGGGCCTGACGGATTAACCGGTATCAAGAATGAACGGAATGATATAATAAGGCCGCTACTTTCTTTTACCAGGTCTCAGATAGAGAGTTTTGCCCGGAAACGAAATTACAAATGGCGGGAAGACAGCAGTAATGCTTCAGATAAATATATGCGGAACAAGATTAGGCATAAGATTGTTCCCGTGATGGAAGAACTGAACCCGCAATTGCTGGATAGTTTCGCGAAAACCCAGCAGCATCTACAGGAAAGTCTTGATCTCGTGGAAGATTATATAAGTCTGTTGTACCCAAAACTTGTTCAGAAGGTCAAATTTGGATATTCTATCGACATAGATTTTTTGAAAAAAGTTCCGAACCAGAAACAGATCTTATACCAGTTATTGAAATCCTTCGGTTTTACCGAATGGAATGATGTGTATGATCTTATGGATGCGCAAACCGGTAAAATGGTACTTTCAGATTCTCATCGCCTTATCAAGGACCGGAAAAAATTATTATTAACCGAGCACAATGAAAAATCTGGAAATAAGGAATATAAGATAGGCAGGGAAGAGGAACTGGTCATGATCCCGGAGATGGGAACCTTTCATATTAACGAGGTAGATAAAATGGGACAGACTTCTCAAAGTTGCATTTATGTTCCCGAACCTAAATTGAAGTTTCCGTTGGTGATCAGAAAATGGAAGAAAGGTGACTTTTTCTATCCCTTCGGTATGAATGGGAAAAAGAAACTCAGTGATTTTTTTAAGGATGAGAAATTCTCATTGCCTGAAAAAGAGCATACCTGGTTATTGTGCTCAGGTAAGGAAATAGTCTGGATTATTAATCATCGCGCAGATAATCGTTTTGCAGTGGAAAAATCAGATTCCAGGATCCTGAAGATATGCATCACCTAGCTTCTTTTGAATTTTATATCAAATTCCCGATAAGAGTTTATAAATAATTATCATTCTAAACTAGTCTCAGTATCCCTTTTTAAAAGGGGAAATCAGCTTTAAGGCCGAATTTCTTTTAGGTTTAAAGACCTAATTTCTATATTTAGGGACTCTTAAAAAATTGTATTGATGAAAATCTCTAGAATCCCCTTATTTACTATCATTATCCTGTTTTTAACAGCCCCGGTTTTAGCCCAGACTGAAGCCGAATATGATATAAAAAAATATTACGATAAAATGGAAGTGGATATCCCGATGCGGGATGGTATAAAACTTCACACCACCATTTACAGTCCGAAAGATACTTCCCAGAAATATCCAATTTTAATGCAGAGAACTCCGTATAGTTCAAGACCTTATGGAGAAGATCAATTCCGTTCGAAGATTGGTCCAAATGAGTTTCTAATGAAACAAGGTAATATTGTTGTTTACCAGGATGTTCGTGGAAGATGGATGAGTGAAGGTAATTATGATAATATGAGGGCCTATATTCCGAATAAAAAAGGAAAAGAAGTAGATGAAGCCAGCGATACTTATGATACCATAGAGTGGTTGGTGAATAATGTTGAAAATAACAATGGAAGAGTTGGGACCTGGGGGATTTCCTATCCGGGATTCTATGCGACCTATTCTTTACTTAGCGGGCATCCCGCTTTAAAAGCAGCCTCTCCGCAGGCGAGTATTGGAGACTTCTTTTTTGATGATTTTCACCATAATGGAGCTTACCTTTTAAGTTACTGGAGAGCTACAGCGGTTTTTGGTTACCAGCACGATAAACCCACAGATACGGCGTGGTATGAATTCCCTAAACTGGGAACTGAAGATCAATATCAGTTCTTTATGGATGCCGGACCGCTAAGTAATCTTGATGAATATTATAAGGAGGATAATGAGTTCTGGCAACAATTGAAAGATCATCCAAATTATGATGATTTCTGGCAAAAAAGAGGGATTGTTCAGCATATGAAGGATATCAAACCGGCTGTAATGATCGTTGGAGGATTATTTGATGCAGAAGACCTTTATGGGCCGTTTTCCATTTATAAAAGTATAGAGGAGAACAGTGATAATTATAATTCTATTGTTTTCGGACCATGGAGTCATGGAGATTGGGCCAGGGAAACTGGAAGACAATCTGTAGGTAATGTTTACTTTGGAGATAGTATTTCCACTCATTTTCAAAGAGACTATGAGACGGAATTTTTCAATCATTTCCTGAAAAAGAAAACCAAAGATGCCTTAAAACTTGCCGAAGCTCATATTTATGATACCGGGACAAGAGAATGGAACGACTATGCCCAGTGGCCTCCAAAGAATGTAGCTTCTATGACCTGGTATTTAGGAGATGATGAAAAGTTTACCCAGAAACCAACAGAAAACGAGGAGACCTTTGTAAGCGATCCTGAAAAACCTGTTTCTTATAATGATGAGATCAAAATGGTTTTTACGCCTAGAGAATATATGACCGGGGACCAGCGTTTCGCTGCTAGAAGACCTGATGTATTGGTCTTTGAAACCGAGGTTCTGGAAGAAGATATGAAAATTGCCGGCCCAATTGAAGCAATGCTGAAAGTTGCGACTACAGGAACCGCAGCAGACTTTGTGGTAAAGGTTATCGATGTATATCCTCCAGATGCTGAAAATTACGAGGAAACAATGCCACACCTTAAAATGAGCAATTATCATATGATGGTTCGTAGTGAAGTTATGCGCGGTAGGTTTAGAGATGGCTTTGAAGATCCGAAGCCGTTTGAACCAAATAAAAAGACCGAGGTGAAAATCAAATTACAGGGGGTGAACCATACTTTCAAAAAAGGACATAAGTTGCAGATCCAGGTTCAAAGTACCTGGTTCCCTTTAATAGACAGAAATCCTCAGACCTTTGTAGATAATATTTTTGAAGCGGAAGAAGAAGACTTTCAGAAACAGACACATACAGTTTATGGAGATTCAGCCATCAAATTCACTATAGTAGAAGATAAGAAAGATGAGATTTAGAAATCATATTTTACCGGTTCTAATTGGATTGATGATAGTCTCCTGCGGAGATGAGAATAATAATGGAACTTTTACGGAAGCTGACCGAGAAAAGGCTTCGGCCGAGCTTAACCAGTATTTTGCGAAAGAATATCAAAAGGAAATTGAAGAATCTCCAGAAACTCAAACCAGGAGGGGCTTAAAATCTGATTATGATAAATGGGATGACTATTCAAACCTTAAATATTCCGAAGATCTAGAGCAGGCAAAAGAGCGATTGGAATACCTGGAAAGTGTAGATACAGCCAGGTTAGATGAAGAGACCAAATTAAGCTACAGGTTATATCGCAGACAGGTTAAGAATGAAATAGATGATTATAAATATCGCTTTTATGATTATCCCATAGAGCAGATGCATGGTCTGCATGCCGAATTACCGGCTTTCCTGATCAATATGCATAGAATAGATTCTGTGCCAGATGCCGAGGCCTATATCGCCAGGCTAATTGGCCTCGAAAAAGTGATGGCAGATATCATTGAGCAATTAAAGCTGCGTGAGCAGAATGGAGTCATTCCGCCAAAATTTGTATTCGATAGAACTCTTGATGCATCCCGAAACTTAATAAAAGGTAAACCCTTTACGAATTCTGCTGAATCCAGCACCTTGATGGATGATTTTACCTCTAAGGTAGAAGAACTGGATATTTCAGATTCCGAAAAAACAGAGTTGATTGGTGAAGCAGAATCAGCACTGGTAGATCATCTTAAACCAGCCTATGAAGGTTTGATAGATTTTCTTGAGAATCAACAAAAGAGAGCGACCGATGAAGCCGGTGTTTGGAAATTTCCGAAAGGCGAGGAGTTTTATAATAACGCGTTGCGCAGGGTTACTACCACTAAACTTTCAGCAGATGAGATCCATCAGATCGGTTTGAATGAGGTCGCCAGGATACACGGGGAAATGGAACAGATCATGAAAGAGGTTGGATTTGAAGGTTCTTTAGCAGATTTCTTTGAATTCATGAAGAATGATGAACAGTTCTATTACGAAAATACAGAAGAGGGTAAAGCGGCATATTTAAAGGAAGCCAAGGATATAATCAATAATATGAAAGAGATGCTTCCTGAGCTTTTTAATACTCAGCCAGAGGCAGATATAGTGGTTAAAGCTGTAGAGCCTTTCCGAGAAAAGAGTGCAGGAAAGGCATTTTATCAACAGCCGTCCATAGATGGTTCTAGACCAGGAACGTATTATGCTAATCTATACGATATGGCAGCAATGCCGAAATATGAAATGGAAGCCCTGGCGTACCATGAAGGAATTCCGGGGCATCATATGCAGATCGCGATCGCCCAGGAGCTGGACAGTATTCCTGAATTCCGAAAGTTTAGTTTCTTTACAGCCTATGTTGAAGGTTGGGGATTATACAGCGAGTATATTCCGAAGGAAATAGGGTTCTATAAAGATCCCTATTCAGATTTTGGAAGACTGGCTATGGAACTTTGGAGATCATGCAGGCTTGTTGTAGATACCGGGATCCATGCAAAGAAATGGACCAGGCAGGAAGGGATTGATTATTATAAAGAAAATACTCCCGCTGCAGAAAGTGCTTGCGTAAAAATGGTGGAACGTCATATAGTGATGCCAGGTCAGGCTACAGCGTATAAAATTGGAATGAACAAGATCCTTGATCTAAGAGAAAACGCACGGGAACAGTTGGGCGATAAATTTGATATCAGGGAATTTCATGATGTAGTTCTAACCGATGGTGCCTTGCCACTTACCATTCTGGAATCAAGAGTTGATTCCTGGGTAAAATCAAAAAAAGAGCAATCTTGAGCGAGATCAAAAAGTCAGATCTAAAGATCATAGACCTTGTTAATTCAAAAAAAAGCAGGTTACAGATCCTTAATTACGGAGCAGCCATCTTTAGTTTCAAAATGCTTAATAATAGGGGCGATTTAATTAATCTTGTGGTTGGTCCGCAAAATTCAGAGGATTATTCAACTGAAGAATATAGAGAAGAAAACAAATGCTTTGGTGCAACAATAGGAAGATTTGCCGGTAGAATAGCCAACGGAGAATTTCAGATAGAAGATAAAGAGTATGAACTGGACTATGTGAGTGAAGGAGTTCATCTACATGGCGGAGAATACGGTTTTCAATATAAATTATGGGATGTAGATAAGGTTCATGAGGGTGAAAATCCGTTTGTGGTCCTGAAGTATATTAGTGAACATTTGGAAGAGGGATATCCTGGTAAACTAGAAGTAATCGCCAAATATGAGCTGACTGAAGAAAATGAGATCAAAATTTCTTATTCCGCTAAAACCGATCGGGAAACGATTGTAAATATTACGAATCACGCCTATTTCAATTTAAATGGATCTGGAAGTGTTAGTGATCATTTCATGGAAATTCACGCTTCTAAGATCCTGGAACTTGATGATGAAAATCTACCTACAGGTAACCTTACAAAACTGAAAGGGCATCCCAAAGATTTTACTGAGAGTAAATTAATTGGTAACCGCGAACTGGATGATGTTTTTGTGACAGATGTAATGGAGGAAGAAGTCCAGGCTCAGCTTTATACACCCCTTAGCGGTATCAAGTTAAAGGTTAGTAGTAATCAGCCTGTATTGGTTGTTTATGCCCCTGAAAAATTGCCTGACAGGTGGAAATATTTAAGCGAAATGGATAGTAAATATCCTGCGGTGGCGATAGAAGCACAGAACTATCCTGATGCACCTAATTTCAGGAATTTTCCCTCCAGCTTATTAAAGCCCGGAGACATCTATGAAAACAAAATCACATTTGCTTTTTCTGTAAAATAATAATTCTATATTTAACCGAAAATTTAAGAAAACGTTATGATTGGAATATTATCCTTTGTAGGATTTACTGCCCTGGTAGCTATAATAGCCTATTTTGCCACCAGAAAAACTGATGAATCTACTAGTGACGGTTATTTCTTAGGGGGGAGAAGTCTTACCGCGGGCGTTATTGCCGGGTCTTTGTTGCTTACTAACCTTTCTACTGAACAGATCGTTGGATTGAATGGTAGTTCGTACGCGAATGGTCTTTCTGTAATGGCCTGGGAAACATTAGCAGCTATTGCTATTGTAGTTACGGCAATATTCCTATTACCCAGATATCTTAAAGGTGGACTTACAACGGTACCCCAGTTTCTAGCAGAGCGTTATGATGTGACCACCAAAACTTTGACATCTGCCTTATTTCTGACCGGTTATGTTGTAGTTCTATTGCCAATAATCCTTTATTCTGGTTCTGTTGCCATTAGTGGTATGTTCGATGTCCCTACTTTGCTTAATGTATCAGATGATGCAGCGATAAAGATCTGTGTTTGGGGAATAGGGGTCGTAGGGTCAATTTATGCCGTATTTGGAGGTTTAAAAGCGGTTGCTGTTTCAGATAGTATTAATGCTATTGGACTTTTAATTGGAGGTATACTTGTACCTGTTTTTGGATTGGTCATCATTGGTGATGGAAACTTCTTTGAAGGAGTAACAACTTTGATGGAATCCAATCCGGAAAAGTTCAAGTCTATGGGATCAGAAACAAGCCCTGTTCCATTCCATACATTATTCACCGGAATGATGCTCGTTCAATTATTTTATTGGGGTACCAACCAACAGATCATTCAGCGTGCTTTGGCAGCTAAAAATTTAAAAGAAGGTCAGAAAGGTTTGATGCTAGCTTCTTTTATAAAGATATTAGGACCTCTAATTGTAGTTCTACCCGGGATTATTGCTTTCCATATTTTCGGTGCAGACCTGGAGAATGCAGATGAGGCTTACCCGCTTTTAGTGAACAGAGTTTTACCAAGTACCCTTATAGGTTTCTTTGCGGCAGTTATTTTTGGAGCAATTTTAAGTTCATTTAATAGTGTTCTGAATAGTTCAGTTACCTTGTTCGGAATTGATATCTATAAGCAACATATCAATAAAGACGCGAATGAAAAAACCGTAGTCAAATACGGAAAGATATTTGGTACTTTTCTGGCGATTGCAGCTATGTTCATTGCTCCTTTTATAGCAAATGCCGGTAGTTTATTTGCTTATTTGCAGGAGGTGAATGGTATTTATAGTATCCCGATTCTAACCATTATTGTGGTGGGATATTTAACAAAATATGTTCCTGCAATTGCTGCTAAAATTGGTCTTCTTTCTGGTTCGGCTTTATATATTATCAGCCAGTTCTTCCTTCAACCATATTTTCAAACTACAGCAGTTGAAAAAGCAGCGGCTAACGGAATTACAGATGCAGCTGAATTAGCGGCTATCGAGGCGAGTGCATATCCTCACTTTTTGGACGTAATGGCTATATTATTTGTCTTAAACGTTGCAATTATGCTAGTGATAGGTAAAATATGGCCTAGACACGAACCTTATATTCAGGAACATACCAAGCAGGTGGATATTACACCATGGAAATATGTTAAGCCAGTAGGTATATTAATTGTAGTCGTGGTTATAGGGATCTATGCTTACTTCGCGTAAATGAAAGAGATAAAAAATTGAATAAAAACCGGAAGCGAAAGTTTCCGGTTTTTTTATGCTATTTATTTAAATAATGGATTTCAGAAAGCTCATTTAGTCTATTTGCCGCCTGTTCAGCAGTAATATCACGTTGAGGTCCCGCAAACATCTCATATCCTACCATGAACTTTTTTACCGTAGCTGAACGGAGCAAAGGAGGATAAAAGCTCATGTGGAAATGCCACTCAGGATAATCGTTTCCATTTGTAGGTGCCTGGTGAATACCTGAAGAGTAGGGAAATGAGGTTTTAAAGAGGTTATCATATTTAATGGTGAGTTTTTTTAAAATTTCAGCATATGCCTTTTCCTCTTTATGGGTTAATTGTCCAATATGCTGAAGATGTCTTTTTGGGATGATCATCGCTTCAAACGGCCAGACCGCCCAATAAGGGATAAGGGCTGCAAAATGTTCGTTTTCCTCCAGGATCCTTTCTCTGGTTTCCAATTCCTGTTTTAAATAATCTGATAACAGACTTCGTTTTTTCTCTTTCCAGTATTCTTTGAACTTATTTGACTTTTTTAGTACTTCAATTGGAATAGAGGATTGTGACCAGATCTGCCCGTGTGGATGAGGATTGCTGCACCCCATGATGTCTCCTTTATTCTCAAAGATCTGGATATAATTAATGTCGGGATCAGACCCTAATTCCCGGTATTCCTTTTTCCAGATCTGTATAACTTTAGTAATATCCTCAACCTTCATTAGGGGTAGGGTAAGAGAATGATCGGGAGAAAAACATACGACCTTACAAATCCCTTTTTCGTTTTCAGCCTTTAAAAGACCTTCTTTAAATTCAATTTCGGGTGAATCTGGAAGTAGCGATGAAAAATCATTTATAAAGGAATATGGTTCCTTGTAATCTGGGTTGGTATCACCGCTTGCTCTCGTATTGCCCGGGCACAGGTAACATGTTGCATCGTAAGTTTCCTTTTTCAAAGGTTTATTATCCTCGGTCTTGCCCTGCCATGGTCTTTTGGATCTGTGAGGAGAAACCAGGATCCATTCACCGGTCAAAATATTATATCTTCTATGAGGGGTATTATTAAGTTGATTATTCATTTTTTAGATTTTCAAAAATTTTGGTGCCTTCAGAAGGGAGTACACTTAGTGAGTCCAGCTTAATGTTGAATTTATTGAAATAGGCCTTAGAAATTTCTTCAACATACGAATCGATCTTATTTTCTTCAATAAGATTTATGGTGCAACCGCCAAAACCACCTCCCATCATTCGGGAACCGTAAATAAAATCTTTGTCACGGGAATAATCTACCAGAAAATCTAATTCTTTACAGCTTACTTCATAATTATGCTGTAGCCCTTCATGAGACTCGTACATCAATTTCCCAAAGTTTTCAAGGTTCCCTTTCTTCAATGTTTTTGCCGCTGCCAGGACCCGCTTATTTTCCTCTAAAACGTAAGTACATCTTTTAAACATTTTGCTTTCTAGCTGTCCTTTAAACTCTTCCAGGATATTGAAATTCAGATCTCTAATTGATCTTACTTCAGGTCTATTCTTTTGAATAATCTCAACTGCAGCCTCGCATTCTTCCCGTCTGGAATTATAATCACTATCTGCAAGATTGTGAGAAACGTTGGTGTTGAGAAGCAATAATTTGCAATTCTGAAAATTTGCGGGAATATATTCAACTTCAAGGCTTCGGCAATCAAGAAGGATAATATGATCTTCTTTATTCATTACCGAGGAATATTGATCCATGATCCCGCAACGAGACCCTACAAATTCATTTTCAGCTCTCTGGGATAACTTTACGATTTCTATATCTGAAAGGTCCAGGGTGAAAAGTTTATTTAAACCTGCGGCAATTCCGCATTCCAGGGCAGCAGAAGAGCTAATCCCGGCACCAACAGGAATTTCACTACTTATTCTACAGTCAAAACCTCCGAGATTTTTATCCAGGTGTATTAACTCCTGGACCACCCCTAGCACATAATTTTCCCATCCTGAACCCTTTTCAATCGCCTTATCTAGGTGGAATTCAAATCCTTTATCAAAAGTCTCACTATAAATACGACATAAACTCCGGGATTGATTTTTTTGAAAATGAAGGCTGATCTTTTTATCGATCGCTGTAGGCATAACATAGCCATCATTATAATCTGTATGTTCTCCAATTAAATTAATTCTGCCAGGGGATTCCACACGAATCTCCGCCTCAAAATTTTTGAGGATAGATGCAGCGGTATTAAAGGACCTAAGATTTGTCAAATTTCAAATATATTCTTTCCATTAAAGAATAAATGTACAAAATACGTTTATTATAATGAAGGTATAATTAATCAATTATTTATCTTTATACAAATTTTAGCAATTGATGACTCAAAATACCAAAGATCTGTATCAGGTAAAGGAGAAAATGTATGTGGCGACCGATTGTATCATTTTCGGTTTTCATGAAGGTAAATTAAAATTATTGGTATTCAAAAGGAGGGTAGAACCATTACGTGGAGAGTGGTCTTTGATTGGAAGTTTCGTTAGGCTAGATGAAGATCTTGAGGTTGCGGGAAAAAGGGTTTTAAAAGAAACCACTGGCCTTGAGAATTTGTATATGCAGCAACTTAGAAGTTATGGTAAAAAAGATCGGGATCCCGGTTATCGCTGTATTTCCATAGCGCAATACGCTTTGATTAGGATCGATGAATATGATGAACAACTGGTTGAAGAGCATGGAGCAAAATGGTTTGAGATAGACCATTTACCACTCCTTGTCCTGGATCATAATCAAATGGTACATGATGCACTGCTACAGTTGAAACAAAATGCTAGATATAAGCCTATTGGATTTGAATTATTACCGGAAAAATTTACTATTCCACAACTTCAGACCTTATATGAAGCAATATATCAAAGAGAATTGGATGCGAGGAATTTTCGAAAAAAGGTTTTATCCTTAAATGTTCTTGAAAAGCTGGACGAAAAGGATAAATCTACCAGTAAACGAGGTGCATTTCTTTACAAATTCAATTATGAAAATTACCAGGAACTCCTGAAATCTGGATATAATTTTGAGATCGGTTAGAATAGGGAGATAAATTTTCCTTAATTAATAACCGTATAATTTACATTTATTATTAAATTTAAGGAAATTCTACTCCGATGTCCGATAAAATCAAAAGGCGAAAATTAATAAAAAACCTCGGTCTAGGTGCGGGAGTGCTGGGATTGGGAGGAGCTACGGAAATTTTTGCCTCAATTAAAGAATCAGCTGATCTATTTCCAGAAAATTCAAATTTTTCAGGGAAGATAAATCTTTCTGTATGCCGCTGGTGCTATAATGATATTCCTCTTGAAGAGTTTGCGAGTACCTGCGCGGAAATTGGCATTGTAGCTATCGACCTTTTAAAACCTTCAGAATGGGATACAGTTGAGAAACACGGATTGGTATGTTCAATGGCTACAGATGATTTTGCCAGTATTCCTGAAGGATTTAATGATGTAAAGAACCACGCAGATCTTCAGGAAAAGTATATGGGGCTTATCAAGAAAGCTTCCGATCATAAAATTAAAAATGTCATCTGCTTTTCGGGAAACCGAAATGGAATGGATAACGAAACCGGAATTAAAAACTGTGTAATTGGTCTTACTCCTCTTTTGGAATACGCAGAAAAACTAAACGTAAATCTTGTCATGGAACTTCTAAATAGTAAGGTAGACCATGAAGATTATATGTGTGATCATACTGAATGGGGTGTGAAACTAGCCAAAGCGCTCAACAGACCAAATTTTAAACTCTTGTATGATATCTACCATATGCAGATCATGGAGGGTGATGTGATAAGGACCATTCGTGAAAATCACAAGTATATAAATCATTACCATACAGGAGGTGTACCGGGGAGAAATGAAATTAACGACTCCCAGGAACTTAATTACCCGGCGATAATGCAGGCAATTTATGATACCGGATTTGATGGTTATGTTGCTCAGGAGTTTATTCCCACCTACGCAAATAAAATTGCCGCCCTAAAAGAGGGCATTAGCATTTGCGATATTTAAATTCTAAAAATCTTATTGAAGATGTTGAACCAAAAATATTTTTTTGGCCTTCTTATTTCTGGCCTGATATTACTGAATTTTAATCTGAATGCTCAGACTGAAAATCCAAAAGGGGATGTTTATGTAGATGATAATGGAGTGATGCGTTGGGGTCATAACGAGGAAGAGGTACATGGTTTTGGGGTAAACTATTCTGCACCTTTTGCTCATGCATATCGAAGTGCTGAAAAACTTGGACTGGATATAAAGAATGAAATGGATAAGGATATTTATCATTTCAGCAGGTTGAATTTTGATCTTTACAGGCTGCATGTATGGGATACCGAGATCAGTGATGAAGAAGGAAACCTTATCGAGAACGAACATCTCGATGCATTTGATTATCTACTGAAACAACTAAAGGACAGAGGAATCAACTTTGTGATAACCCCCATTGCTTACTGGGGAAATGGCTGGCCTGAGCCTGATGAGGATACTCCGGGTTTTTCAAATAAATATGGGAAAGAAAACAGTCTTACCAATCCTGAAGCGATCAAAGCTCAGGAAAACTACTTATTCCAGTTTCTGGAACATGTGAATCCATACACAGGAGTAGCTTATAAAAACGAACCAAATCTAATCGCATTTGAAGTCAGCAATGAGCCTCACCATAGGGGAACTCCTAAAGAGGTGAAGGATTTTATAAATAAAATGGTCGCGGCCATGAAGAGCACCGGAACCAAAAAACCGATCTTCTATAATGTGAGCCATAGCGTTCACCTGGCTGAAACTTATTTCACTTCAGAAATAGATGGTGGGACATTCCAGTGGTATCCAACTGGTCTTGGTTTTCAGAAGGAACTGGAAGGAAATCTTCTTCCAAATGTGAATGATTATAATATCCCGTTCAATGATGAGATCGAGAAAAATCACAAGGCCAAACTGGTTTATGAGTTTGATGCGGCAGATGTGAACAAGTCCTATATGTATCCGGCTATGGCCAGAAGTTTTAGAGAAGCGGGAATTCAGCTGGCTACACATTTCGCCTATGATCCAACTTTTCTGGCCTTTGCCAATACCGAGTATAATACGCATTATATGAACCTTAATTATACTCCGCACAAGGCCCTGGCTTTGATGATCGCTTCAGAGATCTTTCATAAAATACCAATGGGTAAGGACCAGGGCACTTATCCGGATAATCTTGAATTCGGGGATTTTAAGATCGGTTACGAGGGAGATGTTGCTGTTTATAATTCAGGAGAGAAATTTATCTATACCAATACTAATAAAGAAGAACCTAAAGATATAGGTCAACTCAAGGAAATTGCCGGCCATGGAAATTCCAAGATCATTAGCTATGATGGAAAGGGAGCATATTTCCTTAATAAACTTGACGATGGTGTGTGGCGGCTGGAATTAATGCCAGACCCGCTCCTGGTAAACAATCCTTTTGGCAGCAATAGTCTGGATAAAACCGTTTCGGTGATTAGTTGGAAGGCTAATGAGATGAAGTTAAACCTGGAGGATATTCGTTGGCGATTCCGGCATCTTTTCATTTATTCGCTATTCGTAACGCATTATCCTCACTCGTCTGCCGCCTTCAGCCATGGATCCAGGGTCGGCTGGTAAGGGCAGAGCTCATCGTTGCTGAAATACAATTCCATTTCTCGTTTCGCGGCTTTCGGACCGTCGGAGGCATGAACGAGGTTCATCTGTCGGCTGTTGCTGTAATCGCCGCGGATTGTACCCGCGGTCGCC
>CBDTXN010000003.1:0-41917 GCA_965364455.1 uncultured Flavobacteriaceae bacterium | reverse complement strand
AAACGTGAATGTTACTTATCCTGGAGCGGCACCTGCCGAGGTGGAACAGGGAATCCTACTACCGGTTGAAGAGGCTGTTCGTGGAATCCAGGGAATCAAAGAGATCGTTTCCACAGCAAATGAAGGTTCTGGTGGTGTGAGCATAGAGTTGATCGCTGGAACCAACCGCATGAAAAGCTTTCAGGAAATAGACCAGGCCGTTAGCCGTATACGAACCTTTCCAGATGATATCGAAGAACCTCAGGTAAGCTTACAATCCAGGCAGCGAGATGTATTGGAAATAAGCCTTTATGGTGACGCAGATATATGGACCTTAAGGCAATTAGCTGAAAGGTTAAGAAATAGACTACTAAGTAATCCAAATATCACGCAGGTTGAATTAGGGAATGTGCCCGACTATGTCACTCACATAGAAATTCCCAGGAATAATTTGCGTGAATATGGACTTACGCTAGGTCAGGTAGCAGATATTGTTGAAAGGTCCAGCCGGGATGTTCCTGCTGGAGCTGTAGAAACTGAATCTGGTGAGATCCTGTTAAGAATGAAGGAGCGCAAGCAATGGGCAGAAGAATTTGGGAATATCACTATTGTTTCTTCACCCTCAGGTGCTAAAGTCACTCTTGCCGATATTGCAGAAATTACCGATGGGTTTGAGGAAACCGGGTTTCATGGTCAATTTAATCAAAGGCCTTCTGTAGACCTTAGCATTTACAGGGTTGGAGACCAATCACCAATGGATATTTCAGAAATTACCAATGAAATATTAGATGATTTTCAGCTACCACCGGGAATTGAATACCGTATTGATAGTAACCGTGCTGAAGATTATCGTGAGCGACTTTCCTTGCTTACTGAAAACGGTATTCTGGCCATAATCATCGTAATGGTAATTCTAACCCTTTTCCTTGAATACAGACTTGCATTCTGGGTAATGATGGGTATGGCAATATCATTTATTGGAGGAATCATTTTTCTACCTATGATAGGGGTTAGTATTAACATGATCTCCATGTTCGGTTTTCTAATCGTACTGGGAATTGTCGTGGATGACGCCATTGTAGTAGGTGAAAATATCTATGAATATAGGCAGCAAGGTTATAGCCCTATTGATGCCGCAATAAAAGGAGCAAAAGATGTATCAAAACCCGTTACCTTTAGTATCATTACCACTATTCTTGCTTTTGTACCCTTGCTATTCATGCCCGGTGAGACTGGAAAATTCTGGTGGCCGCTGCCTGTTGTGGTGATAGTTATATTGGCCATCTCCCTGCTTGAGGCATTGTTTATACTTCCTTCCCACCTGGCCCATTTATCTCAGAAAAAGAAAAGGGGATTTATCAGGAAATTTGAAGACTGGCAGGAGAAATTCGCTAAAGGATTCAACAGACTTGTTGACAAATATTACAGACCTGTACTGGATAAATGCCTGGAGTATCGCTATATCACTCTAAGTGCGGCAGTAGCACTATTGTTAATGGTTGGAGGATATGGATATAGTGATCATATGGGTATGATCATGATGCCTGAAGTTGCCGCAGATGAGATCGAAGCCGGTGTTTCGCTCCCGGTAGGAACCACTCCCTTGCAGGCCGCAAAAGTAGCTGAGGAGATCACCGCCTCAACCCGAAAAATGTTTGAAGATAATAACCTATATGAAGTTGCTGAAGGGATAAAAACCAATGTGAGAGGTCAGAATTTTATCGATGTAGAGATCGTGATGCGTCCTCCGGATGAAAGAGATATGAGCGCAAGGGAACTAATTGCTTTATGGAGGGATAATATAGGAGATATTGAAGGAGTAGACCAGATCACCTTCGAAGCGGAACGCGGCCCCGGTGGTTATCAGCAGGCTATTAGCGTAGATCTAAGTCACCCAGATATAAATATTTTGGAACGAGCAAGTATGGCTTTTCTGGAAAGAGTTGAAGCTTTTAACAATACCCGTGATGTCAATGATAATTACGATAAAGGTAAAATGCAGTATGACTTTAAGCTGAAACCTGAAGGCAGGAATCTGGGATTAACTTCTTCTGAAGTAGGTCGGCAGGTACGAAATGCCTTTTTTGGAGCATTGGCAATGCGGCAGCTAAGAGGTACCAACGAGATAGAAGTCAGGGTAAAACTACCTCTGGAAGAACGACGGGATATACAGAATCTTGAGAATTTTCTGGTGCGTACACCCACTGGCGTGGAAGTGCCTCTGCTGGATGTTGTAGATGTGGAGCAACGAGAAGCTTTCACCAGCATCAACAGAAGAGATGGAAGTCGCGTTGTCACAGTTGGAATGGACGTTGAACCGGCAAATACTGTTTCACAGGTATTAGCCTCCATAGAGGAAGAAGTTCTCCCACAATTAAGGGCAGATTTCCCGGGAATCACATGGAGTTTTGAAGGCAGCCAGGCAGATATGAGAGAATCTACAGCTACACTTTGGAGTGGATTCGGAATTGCTATGCTATTAATCTATGCCCTGCTGGCTATTGCTTTTAACAGTTACACCCAGCCTTTGATCGTTTTAACAGCAATTCCTTTTGGGATTGTTGGAGCGGTGATAGGACATATTTTACTTGGCTATGATCTTTCCCTGGTAAGTTTAATGGGAGTGATCGCGCTTTCGGGTGTTGTGGTAAATGACTCTTTGATCATGATAGACTATGCCAATAAAAAGCGTGGTTCTCATTCAATATATGAGGCTATTCATGAAGCAGGGATAAGGCGTTTCAGACCAATCATGCTAACTACCCTTACCACTTTTGGTGGATTAACCCCGATCATCCTGGAAACCTCAAGCCAGGCTTACTATCTTATTCCTATGGCTATCTCGCTTGGGTTTGGGATCGTTTTCGCCACATCCATTATTTTGGTAATCGTACCATGCCTATATCTTATTTCAGAAGACATCAGGCTGTATTTTGAAAAGGGAAAAACTGTAGAGAAGCAACCAGTAGCTTCGAATTAAGAATAATATTCCTACTCAATATTCTCGGAAATGAAATTCCTTTAATAACTGCTTATAAAATTTCCTGAACGACTTGAAATGGCGTTAAAACTTAATTACTTTGCAGGGTAAGTTCCAAAAACATGAAAATACTCCACACTGCCGACTGGCATATTGGTAAAAAACTGCATAAACATGAGTTAAGTGAAGATTTCGATCTTTTCATCAACTGGCTCATTGAATATATAAGATCTGAAAACGTCGAGGTCTTGTTGATCTCGGGAGATATTTTTGATTTGGCCAATCCATCTTCGGAAGCCCGGAAACAATATTACCAGGCCTTAATTAAACTTCAGAAATTAAATTGTAAGATCATTGCTACCGGCGGAAACCATGATTCCCCGGCCATGCTTAATGCTCCAGCAGATCTTATGCGGGCTTTGGATATGGATGTCATTGGCGGGTTACCGGAAAATTTAGGAGATTGTATCATTCCAGTATCAAATAAAAATGGAGAAACCGAACTGGTCATTGCGGCTATTCCTTATTTACGAGATGCCGACCTAAGATCGGGTGCAGGGGCGAGCAATTATGAAGACAGGTTGGAAGCTATTCGGGAAGGCATAAAGTCCATTTTCCATTCGGCTGCGGAAATCTGCCAGGAAAAATATCCAAATATTCCCGTGATAGCCATGGGACATTTGTACACCGCAGGCATAGAATCTTCAGAAAGTGAACGAGATATCCAGATTGGAAATTTGGCCGCTTTCCAGGCCTCGCAGTTCATGGAGTATTTCAAATATGTTGCCTTGGGACATATTCACAAACCACAAAAGGTAAATGCCGGAATTCCTGTTTATTATAGCGGCTCCCCTATTCCATTATCATTTTCTGAAAGAAAAGATGAAAAACGCGTGCTTGTTCTGGATACTGAAAAAGGCTTTGAACCGGAAAGCGTTTCCCTGCCTAATTTCAGGCAGCTCATAAGGCTTAGTGGAAATCTTGAGGAGTTAGGATTAAAACTGAATGCTTTGGAAAATCATTCTCAACTTACTTCCCTTATTGAAGTTGACCTGGTAGAAGACCAATATGACGCTCAAAAGATCTATGCTTTAGATAGCATGGTGAACGATTTTGACAGGGAAGGATTCGAGATCGTTAAACAGCGTGCCCAATTCAAAAATCGAGTGCAGGGTGCTTCGGAGCTTTATAAACATGACCAGCAGTTAGAAGACCTGAAACCTAAAGACGTTTTTATGGAACTTATATCCCAGCACGAATACGGCGAGGAAGAAAAGAATGAGATCCTCGCCGCTTTTAACGAGATCCTGGAAGAAGTACAATCTGAAAATACTGCCGATTAAATGAAGATCCTGAAAATAGAATTCGAAAACGTCAATTCCCTTAAGGGTTTTCATGAAATAGATTTTAGTGAAGAACCTTTTCTAACTAATTCGCTTTTTGCAATAACCGGCCCAACTGGGAGTGGGAAAAGCAGTATTCTGGATGTTATCTCACTCGCCCTATTCAATCACGTTCCACGACTTGGTAAGATCACCAGGAGTGAAATACAAAGCAAAGGTGCCATTCTTACCCGGAATCAAAAGAATTCCATGGCCCGGGTAACCTATGAATGTAATAATGGGATTTTCAGTTCGCAATGGAGTATCGAAATAAACCGCAATGGCAATTTGAACGATTATGAGATGGAGATCCATGATCATCGTTCAGGAAAATTACTCGATCTCAAGAAGTCCATGGTCCCGGGAAAGAACGAGGAATTGATAGGCCTGAACTATGACCAGTTCATCAAAGCCGTTTTACTTGCCCAGGGAGAGTTCGCACAATTCCTAAGGGCAAAAAAAGATGAACGCGGAGAGTTACTGGAAAAAATTACCGGCACCGGGATTTACCGCCGATTAGGGATAAAAGCTTTTGAAAAGAATAAAGAGGCGAACCGGGAGATTCAGGAGCAACAGAATGAAATAAAAGTGATTCAGAATGATCTACTGGAAGATAACAAGATCAATCAACATGAAATTGATCTTAAATCAAAAACTAGGCAATGTGAGAGTCATCAAAAAGATATCGAACATGTCAAAAAGTTTATACAATTAAAGCAAGATATTGATGCACATAGCAAGGAGATCCTGAAGCAAGAGCAAATTGAAACTTCAGCTATAGAAGAGCTAAAGAAATTTGATGTAGAAAATGGGCTGCCGCTAAAGCAACATGAAAAAGTACAGGTCGAAGCAGACAAATTAAGAAACTGGCAGCAGCTAAAAGCTAATCTAAAGGAAGCTCAGAAATTAAAGGAAAAGATAGTCCAGGCTAAAAAGGCCAACCTGGAACAACAGGACAAAGTTTTAAAACAGAGTTCAACACTTGTTGGCGAACATGTAAATGCTAATACTATTTCTGAGAAATTAAATTCCTTTAGGGATAAGGTTCTCAAATTATTGGAGACCCGGAACACAAAGCTTAGTTCTTATGCTTCAAAAAAGGATCAATTACTTACTGAATTGCGAGATACGGCTATTCTCTTTAACGAGCATGATCTAGACGGTTCAATAGCGACTTTGGATTCAGAATTAAAGGAATCTATCCGGAAAAATGAGTTGCTAAGCCAGGACCTGGAAATAGATGCTACGGCCAACCTTCAGGAAATTCAGGTGACCACGAAAAAGGAAATAAAATCTGTTCGTGAAGCTTCAAATGTATTTCTAAAAATCGAAAACCGGAATTCTGAGATCGAAAACATCAGAAAGGAATTAAAAAAAGATGAGCCTTTATATCTGGAACTACCAGGAAAAATAAAGGAGAAAAGTCTACTTTCAGAGTCAATCAAATTAAAGCTACAGAATGCCAAGCAAAAGAAAGAGCTAGAGTTAACCAAAGCCAGTTTGGAAGATCTCAGGCAAAAATTAAGAGATGGAGAAGCTTGCCCCTTATGTGGATCTGAACATCACCCCTATGCTCATGAAGATAATTCAGGGCAAAACGAGTTAGATAAAGAAATTGCTGAACTTGAATTAAAAAATCAATCAGCAGACCGGGAACTTCATAAGCTGGAGGCTGAATTTTCTACTCTGGAAAAGCGCCGGAAGGATTTAGAAGAAAATCTGGAAGTTCTTCAGCAATCTCAGAAAAATGGCAAGGCTGATTTTATAAAGAATTTTCAGCAATATGCAAATACTGAATCCAGAGAAGAATTAGAAAAGTTCGCAGAAACACTGGAAGCAAAGCTAGAGGCTATCACCCAGTTGGAAAACCAAATGAAAAAATCCAGGGCGGTTCAAAACTCTATTCCCCTGGCAAAAGAATTAAAGGATATTATTAGCCAGGGAAGAGCCTTGAAAAAAGAATTGGATTCGATCTATCCCGGGAATAATATTCAGCAGGATGTACAGCAGATCTCCAATGTATGGATCAAATTGAGACAGGATCATACCAACTTTAATGAGAGAGCTGAAGAGAATGAAAAGCAGCTTTCAAATCTCAATGAAAGATTCTCTAAGAATGAAAAGGAATTAAATCAATTCATTGCAAATACAGAATTTGAAAATATCGAAGATGCATGGAAAGCTTTAATGCCGGAAGCCGAAGCGTCCAAGCTACGAAATGAAAAACAACAGATCTCAAAACGAATAGATGACTCCAGGGCCTCGATCAAACTTCTGAATGAGCAATTAAATAAATTAAAGGCGCTGGATACCGATACGGAAAAAGAAAAACTAAAGGAGCAACTCGAAGAAAAGAATTTACTGTTTACCAGCCTAACGAATGAATGCAAAGAGCTTGAGCGAATTCTAAAAAACCAGGAAGACCGCCTGAAAAGGATGAAAGTATTACAGGAGCAGATCGAGGCAAAAGAAAAACAGACCAAACGCTGGAGACTTCTCAATGAGCTTATAGGTGATTCAAAGGGAAAGCAATTCAATGATTTTGCCCAGGATCTCACTTTAAGTCAGTTATTGAAACTAGCAAACATAAGGCTGCAGGATCTTAACGATCGATATCTAATAGATAAACCTGAACCTGACGAGGACGATGGCCTCGTAGCCATCGATGAACATATGGGCGGTCAGCGCAGGTCTGTCAAAACATTATCAGGTGGTGAAACCTTTATTCTGAGTTTGAGCATGGCTCTAGCCCTTTCAGATCTTGCTTCTAAAAATGTCGAGATCAACAGCCTTTTTATCGATGAAGGATTTGGAACCCTGGATCCTGAAACTTTGGACCAGACCCTGGATACCCTGGAAAAACTTCAGGCGGAAAGTTCAAAGACTATAGGAATCATTAGCCATGTTGATTCTTTAAAAGAAAGGATCTCCACCCAGATCCAATTAACGAGAAACGGACAGGGATATAGTAGTTTAGCCATAAAATAACTGGAATATAAAGGAGATTCCTTTCTGCCTTTGTGTATTCCTAAAGATGGCTGTTTCTATCCAAATATGATATCTATCATTCTAATTATTGGAATAATACTGGAAATTTGAGGAAATAAGCTCAGATGATCCGGTATTTATCAGGAATAATGCTTGGCATAATACTCTTATCCTGCAATTCCAGTGAGGATAGGATACAACCTGTATATGGCGATATTTCTGAATTTGTCTATGCTTCGGTAACTGTTCAACCAGACAGCTTGTACAAAGTCTATTCTGCAGTTAACGGCATCCTGGAGAAGGAGTTCGTGGTGGAGGGAGACCTTGTTAAAACAGGCGATCCTCTCCTACAAATAATCAACAGTAACCCTCAGCTAAACACCGAAAATGCGCTTCTCGCTTATCAACTAGCAAAAAAGAATCTTACTGGTAATGGAACTGTTCTAAGCGGGATCGAAGATGAGATCAAAGCAGCGAAACTCCAGGTGATCAATGATTCGGTTTACTTTATACGGCAGGAAAAGCTCTGGCAACAGGAAATAGGCTCAAAATCAACTTTTGAACAAAAAAAGCTGGCCTACGAACTATCACAGAATAAACTGGAACTTCTTCAGAATAAATACCGAAGAACCAAAAATGAACTGGAAACCCGGCTGGAACAAGCGCATAATGATTACAGGAATTCCCAGATCATAACCGGGGATTATACCATTAACAGCAAGATCAACGGACAAGTCTATGCCCTGTATAAAAATAAAGGCGAGATCGTGAATACCCAGGAACCCCTGGCCAGCCTGGGCAGTGATTCCGTTTTTGTAGTTGAAATGCTGGTGGATGAAGTCGATATTGTCAGGCTTAAAAAAGGACAGAAAACTTTTATTCTTCTGGATGCCTATGATGGGCAGGTGTTCGAAGCAGGCATCCATAAGATCTACCCAAAAAAGGACGAGATCAACCAGACTTTTAAAGTTGAGGCAAGATTTAAAGACCAACCGCCTACCCTTTATCCTGGTTTATCTGGAGAGGCCAATATTCTAATAGACCAAAAAGAGAATACCCTCAGTATCCCCAAAGATTATCTGATCGAAAATTCTAAGGTTAAGACTGAAGACGGCATAACCCCGGTAACCACTGGCATGGAAAACATGGAAATGGTGGAAATCCTTTCCGGTATCAACAAGGATACCTGGATCTTTAAACCTTCCTCATGACCAACTGGAAATTAATATTAGGCATCGCAAGAACGCATTTGCTCACCAAGTTCAGGCAAACTGCTATCGCTGCCCTGGGAGTCACTTTCGGGATCGGCTCCTATATTAGCCTTGTTGGTTTTATGACGGGTTTAAACCAGATGCTGGATAGCCTTATCCTGAATCAGACCCCGCATGTTCATATTTATAACGAGATCGAAGCTTCAGAAAACCAACCTGCAGATCTTTATGCGGAATTTGAGAACAGTCTGAAAATGATCCACTCGATCAAACCCAAACAAACGCAGAAGAAGATCCATAACGCACAGCCTATCTTAGATCTTCTGAAAAAGGATGAAAAGGTTCTGGCGGCCTTACCCCAGGTAAAAACCCAGATCTTTTATATTTCTGGATCAATTGAACTGGGCGGTAATCTCACGGGAATCGACGCGTTGGAAGAAGTGCAGTATTTCAATTTTGGAGATTACCTGGTCGAAGGCCAGGCGCAGTCCCTGGAAAATCTTGATAATGCTATTTTTTTAGGAGCTGGAGTAGCCGATAAATTATCATTGTCCCTGGGAGACCGGGTTCAGATAAGAACAGTCAAGGGAGGAAGTTTTCCGCTGAAGGTCGCCGGTATATTTCAGAGTGGGATCGCTGACCTTGACAATATTCAAAGTTTCGCTTCGGTAAAAACAGTACAGCGAATACTTGGTGAACCCGAAAATTACATTACCGATATCAATGTAAAATTAAAGGAAATTGCATATGCTCCAATTCTGGCGGAAAAAATAAAAAAACAATTCAGATTACAGGCCATAGACATCAACACAGCCAATGCCCAGTTCGAAACCGGATCTAACATTCGAAATCTTATCACCTATGCTGTTTCCATCACCCTGCTTATCGTAGCTGGTTTTGGCATTTATAATATCCTAAATATGCTCATCTATGAAAAAATGAATGATATAGCGATCCTAAAAGCCACGGGTTTTTCAGGAAAGGATGTACAATTGATCTTTATGAGCCAGGCGATGATCATTGGTTTTGCCGGTGGGGTGTTGGGATTGATCATTGGATATATGCTGTCAAGGATCATAGATAATGTTCCCTTCGAAACTGAAGCGCTGCCTACCATTAGCACTTTCCCCATTAATTATAATCCATGGTTTTACCTCATCGGGATCAGTTTTGCACTTATCTCAACTTTTCTCGCGGGATATTTACCATCCCGTAGAGCTAAGAAAATAGATCCCGTAGATATCATAAGGGGACAATAATTACACAAATGAAAACGGTTCTGGAGACAAGAAATATCAATAAATACTTTAAAAAACCGGTACTGTTCCATGTACTTAAGGATATAAGTTTTAAAGTTAGCCCGGGAGAGTTTGTCTCTATTATGGGAAAGTCGGGCTGTGGAAAATCGACCCTACTCTATATACTTTCCACTATGGATACCAATTATGAAGGTGAGCTTTACCTCAATGATAAGCTAATTACCGGTAATACCTCAAATGATCTATCCAGGATTCGCAGTGAACATATAGGTTTTGTATTCCAATTTCATTATTTGCTAGGTGAGTTTTCAGTTTTGGAAAATGTAATGCTCCCAGCTAAAAAATTAGGCCGTAAGAGTTTAGAGGAGATAGAACATGATGCCATGGAAAAACTAAAGATGCTGGGAATTGAAAAACACGCATTAAAAAAAGCTTCCAGGATCTCGGGTGGTGAAAAACAGCGAGTAGCCATTGCCAGGTCTCTTATCAACGATCCTGTTATTATTATGGGAGATGAACCCACGGGTAACCTGGACAGTCATAATTCTGACCTGGTATTTAATATTTTCGAGGAACTAAGCAATGAACAGGGACTTTCACTTTTGATCGTAACCCACGATAAAGATTTCGCCGATAAAACAGACCGGATCATTGAAATGGAAGATGGAAAAATCCTTAAATAAATAACAAACCCCGTCAAAAGACGGGGTCTAGGTGTTAGGCTAATTCATTAATTAAAAATTAACTAATTGAATCATAATTGTAAGACTGCTTTTTTTATTTCTTCATACATACCTCCTTTTTATTTCTAATATATACGGCAAAATTCAGTCCATGGTTTTCGTTATACGAACTTTATGGGTTAATTATTTAATTCAATCTTAATCTTTTTAGAGTTTTACTGTGTATTCAATATTCCATTATATCCTATAATTTATGCGCAAAAGCGAAATCACTAATTATTCAATAATCTTGCTTTTAATAGGAATGGCTGTTTATATTTACGATATCAATATTTCTTTATGGAAAAAAAGATCCTGGTTCCCACCAACTTTTCGAAACATTCATGGAATGCTTTAATATTTGCCATGAACCTCTATAAAAAACATCCCTGCACTTTCTATCTTATAAATGTCTTCCAGTCACAAAAGTTTCTTGGGGATGCTATGAGTCTTGTAAAGGACTCCGGGGAGAAGAGTAATGAGAAAGAGGCTTCTGAAAGCGGTCTGGAAAGAATGATGCAGGGCTTAGGCTTTAGAAAGGAAAATCCGAAACATCAATTTAAAACGATCTCTTTTAAAGGTGGAATGACGGAAGGAATTCAGGAAAATGCTGAAAAGTATGGTGTAGACCTCATCGTATTAGGAGCTGCCGGAGAGATCGCAGGAATAAATTCTATAAATGACAGCAGTATTTCAAAGCTTACAGAAGAGATTGAAGAATGCCCTATCCTGGTAGTTCCGGAAAAATATGAATTGAAATCAGGGAAGAACCTGGAGATCGTTTTTCCTTCCAATTTCAGTATCCCATTCAAACAAAAAGAACTAATTCCACTATTAGAAATAGCTGAACACCTAAATGCATCTATAAGGCTACTTTATATAAACAGTGAAGGCAAAAAACTGACTGAAGAACAGGAAAAGAACAAAACTGAACTTTCCGGCCATTTTGAAAATGTAGATTTTAGTTTTCATACCCTAACCCAAACCTCTCCTTCAACAGGAGTACATCTTTTCATAGAAAGTCGGGAAAGTGATCTATTGGCTTTATATCAACGAAAAAAAGGATTCTTCTCCAGACTTTTTCACCATAAAAAATCGAACGATCTTAATTTCGATCCAAAATTGCCGGTTCTTATATTGAAAGAATTTGAATAAAATAACAAAGGGAACAAAAATGAATATTTCACATTAACTGTTCCCTTTGCATGTTGTATTCTTCACCTGGCATTATCCAGATAATCTACAGGTATTTTCTCAGCTCAACTTAAAGATAGCACCCTGTACAACAAAATAAAAGTAGTAAATTATTAAATATAATTTTAACTCAAAACAACTTTTAATTAACTGTATTTAAACTACTTAAAGAATATCACTGCTCTTTAATATAGCTCCAGCCCTGCCCCTGTTTTTGGGCGATCTCAAGGATACCATCTGGCACCACCTTTACCCCAGGAATAAGTGCAGTTTTGTCTGCATTTCTCCTGGCCATGGTCGCCGAACAAACGGCTACGGTAACATGCTCATCATTTGCCAGTTTTTTAAGATCTTCAAAAACCGATGAATTATCTGTAAGCACCATATCCAGGGCTCCACTATAAACCACGATCTCAAAATCTGAATCGGGGTAAGCCTCAGACATCATTTTCACATGTTTTACTGCCTTTTGATGCACTTTTACATCATCACTGGATACATCAAAGACAATCTTAACCGGTTTTTCTTGAGCGAAAAGATTCAGCGAAAGAAAACAGGTAAACAATAATATTAGATACTTTTTCATAATCTTAGTTTTAATAAGTTTAACCGGCGAAAATATAGGAACATCCATGTTCCTGCGCTCTCGTCAATGCCCATACTCCAGAAGGAACTATCTGGATATCTGGAAGTATCGCAGCCTTCCATTCTTCATATACTTCAGTAGCATCCATACCCATTTTCTGCGCAGCCATGCCACTATAAACATTTAGAGCCAGGTCACATACACAGAACATCGCTCCCCTGTCCTGCAGTTTTTTAATACCTTCAATTACAGGCATAGGCATATCCCCTTCTCTTGGTTCATAAACCACATTACGAAGAGCAGCAGCTTTTTTAGAATTATCAGGAATATCAAACATTTCTCCCAGTTTATACTTTTCCCAGGCACTGTCTTTCATGGCAAAGGCAATAGCATCATGTCGAAGAACGGTCATGCCCGTTAGATCGCTATCTGGACTACCAGAACCATTATTGGTGTAATACCAGGCCCAGTTCCAGATAACCGGAAAACTATGGTGCGGTGTAGATCCATCAAAAACTACCCTATGCGAGCCCTTGATCTTATCAAACCAGTTTTCCTGTTCAGTCATTTGCTCCGGATTCATAGCCGAAATTCTGGCCTCTAAAGGATTGGCGAATGCTGAAATTCCGCTTGCCGCCGCACCAAGAACCATGGCTCCCAGGAAGTCTCTCCTTGTTGAATTTAATTGTTTAGATTTCATTTTATTGATTTATTAAAGGTTATACACGTTGTTAGAATTATTTATACTGACTTTGAAATTTCATTCATAGAGCTTTTTATATAAGTGGCTTCCGGGAATTACATCAAAAGTCATTTTGTTTTTGTCATACCGTATTCATTTTTATAGAATTCCATAATGGGTTGAAAAGGTCCGAGTTGATGTTGGGAAACTGGGAAGTTGTCGGCATATGGAGGGTAAGGTGCTGAGACAGGTTTCTTTTTCAGGTCTGGAAAGTCAAGTTCTGGATTCGATTTCTTAGGTCTGTCCTTCTGATTTATATAACCCGCCAGGTCATAAGCCTCTTCATCTGATAATTCAGGTTCTTCAAAGCTAACACCATAGGGCATATTGGTCTTGATAAATTCAGCTGCAGTAATAACCCGCGCCATTCCTGCGCCAATATTATAGGAATCTTCACCCCAAAGTGGAGGATACAGGTATCCGGCATAATCTCTAAGAGGCATTCCCTGGCCGTCTTCCCCGTGACAGGAGATACATTTTTCCAGGAATAATTTCTCTCCCTTTTCAAGATCTACCGCTCTTTCAGGCACTTTTATGCGGGCATACCCGGCACCTTTAACTTTTCCGTCTTCAGGAGCATAGCGGTTTAGCCATTCCATATATGCGACAAAAGCCTGCATTTCCTCTCCATTTGGAGGTATAGGATTTCCATTCATACTACGTTCCATACAGCCATTGATTCGCTCCTCTATGGTTCCTATCTTGTTTTCTCTTCCTCTAAATTGCGGAAAACGGTTAATTACCCCAATCAACATTCCTGAATATGGTTTGGTTCCCGCATTTAGATGACAATTACTACAGGCCAGGTTATTGCCAGAATAGACCTTTTCCATTTTACCATTCTGTGGACCCAGATATTGCGCTGTATTTACAAACAGCTCAAATCCATATTTTATCTTTTTATTCTTCCTGGTATCATCCAGGAAGAATGTGTCATAATCTGCCGTAAGAGGATCTATTTTCTTCTCTGAAACTTCTTTATACTCGGTT
Organism: uncultured Flavobacteriaceae bacterium; assembly: GCA_965364455.1. GTDB lineage: Bacteria > Bacteroidota > Bacteroidia > Flavobacteriales > Flavobacteriaceae > Christiangramia. The sequence continues at coordinate 27,884 of CBDTXN010000003.1, read as the reverse complement.
TCAAAAAAATCAAATTGAAAAAGGGAAACTATAATTATAAGAAGGACAATAATAAATGAGAAAACAATGATGAGTTGTGTTCTGAACTTTCTCGTTTTGGAAGAATCTACATTCATTTTCCCGCTTATTTAGGATTATAAGCAGGCAGAATTAGGGTAATATCAGAATTCATCCTTAGAATTCTTATTCTAAAATTACGAATATTATTTATTGAAAGCTAATTGCAGAATTAATCGCCTATCCCGCAAAACAAAAAGAACATCTAATACAAGCTATTTTCTATATGGAATAACTATAAAGGGAACATTAGTATGATAAACCAGTTGATTGATAACCGGTTTAAAAAGGATATTTTCAAAGAAAGTATGTTTTTTGTGAAGCATAAAGATCAGATCAATATTATTTTGCTTTTGAAATTCCTCCACAGCATCGGGAATACTATTTCCCTCTGTAATCTGAAAAACGAGCTCCTGATCCTCAAAGTAATTTGAGATCATACTACGATGTTCGAGTTGCTCGCTATCGAGAGCCTCATTAGTATCAACGTTCAAAATATGTAACCTAGCCTGGTGAAGGTCTGTAAAAAATTTAATTACTTCCAGATCAGACTTTCTTAAGACCTTATAATCTGTGGCAAATAAAACCTCTTTAGGTTTGCGTTTATGAGTGCCGGAGGGGATTGCCAAAACCGGGCAATTCACTTTTTTTATAGTATACATGGTATGCGTACCAAGGAAAATTTCTCTTGCCCCGGTCGCACCCTGGGTTCCCATTAGAATGAAATCGATGTTCTTTTCTTTGACCACACCTTTGACCTTACTTATCAATAGATTGAAATCGACGATCCATTCAAATTCATGGTTTGGATTATTAAACTCTTTTTCAAGGCTGTCTTTCATAGACCTAATTTCTTCAGCAGCTGCTTCACGAGTAGCATGTACCAGCTCTAAAGAGGTAAAGTTCTTAAAAGCTTTTCCGGAGTGATAGGCAGCCGGAGTGAAAGTATGCAAGAGAAAGAATCTACATGGCACATTTTCAAACAATTTCAGCCCATATTTTATGGCACTCATCGAATTTTCTGAAAAATCTGTGGGTAGAAGAATATTTTTCATAACTCTAAATTTTTGGAAGTAAAAAATACATTAACCACCCTTAAAAAAAAATGACAGCTGTCATACTCCAGGTGTTTTAATTGCCTAATTAAACTCAAAAATTATCCCCTCCTGAATAGTTTTCTATAAATTTTAAAATCTATCAAAACCCTTGTAAATATTAGCTTAAATGATTTTCGTCATATCATTTAAGGAGTGCTGTTTTTAATTTTAAGTACACCGTAAAAGATTTCGGTGGTCGAACAATTAAATCTAACGTCATGCAAGTCAAGAAAAATCCAAAAGCTGATCTAAGCCGAAATAGTATGATATTTTTTCAGATAGGATTGATAATCGTTCTGGCGATCACCTATTTTGGAATAGAATGGAAATTCGTAGATCACGATACTTCTCAGAGTTATGAAATTGTGGTTCCGGAAATGGACATGGAAGATATTCCGGTAACCGAGGTAAAAGATCTTCCTCCACCTCCACCTCCTCCACCTCCTGTTCCAGAGGTTATTGAAGTAGTAGCCGACAATCTGGAAGTTGAGGAAACCGAAATTCAGTCTACTGAATCCAACCTCGACGATAAAATAGAAATCGTAGAAGTTTCTGAGATCGTTGAGGAAAAAATGGAAGAGAAAGTGGAGGAAGTTCCCTTTGTTTTAATCGCCGAAGTTCCTATTTACCCGGGTTGTGAAAATCTGTCCACCAAAGAGGAAAAGAAACACTGCATGTCCTCTAAGATTGATGAACTTATTCAAAAAGAATTCAATACAAATTTAGGCGCAGAGTTAGGTCTTTTCGGTATTAACAGGATTTATGCCATGTTCAGGATCGATGAATTTGGAAAAGTGACTAATATTCAGGTAAGAGGACCTCATAAAATTCTGGAAGATGAAGCACTAAGAGTAATTAAACTATTACCGGATATGACTCCCGGTCAACAACGAAACCGTCCGGTTAGGGTATCTTATACATTGCCAATTACATTTGACGTAAGAAAACATGCAATGTAGAGCTACTAAAACAGAAAATTGTGATCTTGATTTTAAGGTCATGATTTTCTGTTTTACTTATAACCATTTCTTCTAAATGAGGTTTTTAATTCATTCAAATCTGATCTCTTTAATGGTTTGCTATTTATTACAGTCTTGATATTGATTCTTTGAAAAACAAGATTTTGTAAATCGGCATATTTTTCCAGAACATTTAATAATCCTGTAATCTACTGATCTATAGATTCTAATACTGCAAGATTTTTGTAAATTATAAGACCCTCAAATTTCCAAACTTAAAAACTATGAAAAAGATTCGCATTCTTTCTCTGGACGGAGGTGGTATTCGCGGAATTCTTCCCGGCACTATCCTTACATATATCGAAGAGCAGCTTCAGAAAAAAACTAAAAACCCAAAGGCATCGATTGGGCAGTATTTTGATTTTATCGCCGGCACCAGTACCGGAGGTATTTTATCTCTTATATACTTATGCCCTGATGAAAAGGGAGAAAATAAATTCATGGCCCGGGAAGCCCTCGATATTTACCTGGACCAGGGTGATGAAATTTTTGATGTTTCACTAAGAAAGAAAATTGAAAGCCTAAAAGGAATTTGCGATGAAAAGTATTCTGAAAAGGAATTGGAGGAAAGTCTGCAGATGTATTTTCAGGAAACCCGTTTGAGCGAAGCATTAAAACCATGCCTTATTACAAGTTATGATATCCGTAACCGAAAATCATTTTTCTTTACCAGCCTGGAGGCAAAAAGCGAAGTCAGGGACTATTATATGAAAGATGTGGCAAGGGCAACCTCGGCGGCCCCTACCTACTTCGAAGCTTCGAGGATCAAATCTATTTACGGGACCCCTCATTCCCTTATAGATGGTGGAGTGTTTGCCAATAATCCTTCCCTTTGTGCCTATGCTGAAGCAAGAAATATCAAGTTCTCTGAAGTACTTAATGATGAGCAAAAACCGGATACTCCAAGTGCCAAAGACATGCTTCTTGTTTCTATTGGAACTGGCTCAGTAAAACAACCTTACCACTACCAGGAATATAAAGATGCCGGGGTATTAAAATGGATCAAACCGCTTATTGATATTATGATGAGTGGAAATGCAGAAACCGTGGACTACCAGTTAAAAAAAATATATGAAACGCTATCCCGAAAAAATTGCGAGGATTATTATCGTATTCAACCTAAACTGATAAATGCTGATAGCGCAATGGACAATGGCCGGCTCGAAAATCTGAAAGCTCTGCATGAGGATGGTTTGCTGGCTGTAGCCGAAAATAAAGAGCAGCTGGACCTGATCGTGGATAAATTGATCAAAAACCATTAGAGAACTTTAGCGGAATCTGCTCCAAAGGATTTTAAAACATTGATAATCTAAAATTGGCACCCATATTTTACTTGCACAGATTTATTTCAATGATTCTTAAATATGATATTAGAAAATTTCCTTGGGTAAGTAGGAATAATCTTAGGGAATGATTTACTATATTGACTTATTATTACCGTCCTGCGGAAAGCAATAAGTATTTTTTTATAGTTCAATTCATTAAACGTGAAAGCCCAGACTTCCAGAAAAAGGAAACCCCGAAAATGGCTAAAAAAGGCAGGTATTATTCTGGTCGTACTTTTGCTTGCACCCGCCTTCCTATTCACCCTAGGTTGGTTTAACCGGGATTTTCTTATCGATGAATTACAGGAATGGTATAGTGCCAATAATAACGGCAGTCTTGAAATTGGGCAGGTTGACGCTACGTTTTTAGAAGGATTCCCGAATGTGGGTTTCACCATAAATGATATTTATCAAAGTAGTTTCGATACCATTCTAGATAAACGATCTTCCATTTCTATTAAAGAAGCACGGGTAAGCATCGGTGCAAGGGACCTTATGATTGGCAATCTGGAATTTAAAAATATCGAAATATATAATGCCGAAATATATTCTGAAGTTATTACAGACAAATCTCTTGAGCAATATATCAGGCTGAAAGAAGGCAAACAGCAAGACCCTAATTACGGACTTAAACTTCCGTCGTGGCTGGATACTGAAAGAAACAACTTCAAATTAAACGAGATCACCTTCATTTCAAAGGATTCAATGCTGAACAAATATTTCAACCTGAAGGTTCATGATGCAAACGGACAAATTAGAACTGAACAGGGGAAAATTACCGGTAACCTCGATTTTAAAATAATGGTTAACAATCTGGGTTTTAATACTAAAAAAGGAACTTTTATCAATGGAGCCCTGATCACAGGGAGTCCTGGCTTTGAACTAAACCAGGCCCAGGATCTACTGACGATTTCTGACTTTCCTCTACAAATTGGAGAACAGACTTTCAATACAAATGCTGAATTCGATTTTAACGGAATTAACGGCTACAAATTTTCATTGAAAAATCCTGAAACCAATTTTCGGCAGACCAGAGGGTTATTAGCAGATAGTATTGCGGCAAAACTTGCGGTCTACGAGATTGAAGATCCTCTTGAAACTAGTCTAAGGCTTGAGGGAAAATTTCAATATGGCGACGTTCCATATATCGATGCAGATTATATTATCCGTAATAGTAACATTAAAGTTGGAGACGAGATTCAGTTAAGTGCTGTAGATATCGAGGGCCATCTCACGAATAGTTTGACTGAAGCGGCAGAATTACGTAAAAAGCAACCTGGCCAGGTTGATATTAGGATTTTCTTTAAAGAACTTAAGGCGAATCTCGAGGACATAGAAATTAAAGCGACAGACTCTTATTATCAGTCTTCAAAAGATGCTATGAACTTTGTGCAGGCAAACCTGAAAATGTCGGGCTCAAATGAAACACTGGCCAAAGCTTTAAACACTGTTAATTTCAATTTTATAGGAGGTAATTTCAATCTGGAAACTCAAATAAAAGGTGATATCCCAAATCCTGTGGAAATATTCAATAATTCTAACGGAAGGTTCAGCATAAGAAATACCAGGGTGGTGCTCCGAAAAAATGAGCTTCAGCTACCTGTAGAAGCACTGGATGTTACTCTGAAGGATAAAAATTCAATTTTAGAGCAACTTAAAATAAACCTTCCCAATGGTGAAAACCTTATTTTTAGCGGTACTGTGGACAACTTTGCTTCGATTCTGGTGAATAATCCCGCGACTCCTGCCTCTACCGATGTTTCTTTAGACTCCAAGGAACTTAACCTCAACAACCTAATTAATACGGCAATGGAGTTTATTCCACCTTCAAAAGAGAAAACCAAAAACTTAAATACGCTGCATGAAACTTTTGAAGCGATCTATAGAAAATTTCAACCTCGCTTCAGGCTCGATTTGAATACCGTTATATACAATGAGGTTAGATTTAATGATCTGGATGCTGATCTATATTTTCTCAACAGCGAGACCCTTCAGTTAAAGAACCTCAGCTTTAATTATGACAATGCCTTGACGCAGCTACAGGGTACTCTAAAGGTCCCGGAATCTACTACTCAAGTCCAGCAACCGATATTCTTGAATGTTGAGGCCCTATCATCGGGGCCTTTAGCACTTTTCCAGGAACTTTTTAATATTGAATTGCTGGATATCAATGATGGCGACTTTAATTTCACGGGAAATATAACCGGAAATATTAACCATTTTGAACAGTTGATGAGCAACGCAACCGGTAATCTCAAGCTTACCAACTCCAAATTCTATTACCCCAAAGCAGATATTGATATTGCACTGGATTCTTTGGAAATACTGGTTGATGAATCGAATATCAGCCTTAAAGAGTTTACGGTTGAAATTGAAGATCATCACCCCTTCAGCCTTCAGTTTAGAGTAGAAAAATTTCCAGGTGTGATGCTGGATGATGTCAAAAACAAGGGAAAAGTGTTTGTAGAACTGGATGCTCCATTTGTAGATATGAAATACTGGATGCAAACCGTTAGTTCACTGGAAAATGACAGCATCAAAAAAACTTCTAAAAAGCGTGATCTTAATGCAATTTTCGCAGATATCTACAAATTTGATCCAGAATTTAAATTGGAGATAGATTCTCTCAAATCTGGCGACCTGGTATCCAGAGATATTTCTGCAAAGGTTTATTTCCAGAATGACTCCCTGCTAAAACTCGACGACCTGACAATAAAATACAGGAATTCTGAGGCATTGATCAAAGGGCAACTTGAAGCACAGAACATTCAGGATTCAATGAATAACCAGAATCCATTCAATTTTGAATTTTCAGCAGAAGCCCATGGAGACTCACAAGATCTGAACGAGCTTTTACAAACAGTGAATTTCGTTATTAGGTCTGGAAAATTCAATTTTAATGGAAGTTATAAAGGTCAGGCACAGGATCTGAAGATATTAAACACCAATGCCCGAGGCGATCTAAGATTCGGTAAAACCAGGGTAGATATTAAAGGTACAGACATTCAGGTCCCGGTAGACAGTTTGCATTTACAGATCGAGAATAACCTTGCTTCCCTGGAAAAACTGGATATTGATCTTCCGGGTAAAAGCTCCATTGATATTACAGGGAAGATCGATAATTTCTCAGATTTTATAAATAACACCGAGGAGAAGGAAACTCATAATTCTTCATTTAGGATCCGATCTCCATATTTGAATAGCCGCGATATTAAAAAATTCATAGGATCCAGGTCTAAAAAGAAAGACACGACCAAAAAGCAAAATTTCGAATTACAAAATTTAAAGGACCTGCTTAGCAACATTAATCGATCCTACCGTCCATCTGCCGGAATTCAGATTGATTCTCTTATTTATAATGATCTTGCTGTTTCAGATTTCAACTCAAAAATCGATTATATTAACTCCGGGGCTATTAGAATTGCAGATACTCAATTAAAATATTATGAAGGGCATATTGAGTTAATGATCGAGGCCGGAGTGCAGGATCAGGAAAATTTACCGGTAAAAATTAAGATGAATATCGCAGATATCGAACTTGAAAAATTAGTTAAGGATCTTCATTATTTCAACAATGAAGACCTGCGAGAGGCTGAAAAGATAACCGGAAACCTGGATCTCGAAGTAGATATAACCGGTATACTTAACAATAAAGGTTCTCTGGATATGAATTCACTAAATGGTACCCTAGCCATAGATCTTCAAAACCTGGCCTTATATAAATTTGATCCAATAATTGAAAGCGTAGTTCTTTTAAAAGAGGAGCGCTTTGAAGAATTACAGTTCAGACCTATCAAGCAAACTTTGGAAGTCACAAATGGCAGGATATCAATTCCTCGTACGCAAATACAATCATCTGCCTTGCACTTATTTATTGAAGGCGAATCCAAAATTGGGGAATTTCATAACGTATGGATCTCCCTGCCCTGGAACAATATCCTTATAACCCGTGACGGAAAGGAGTTACCTGAAAAGATCTCATTTGAAGAGTCTGGAGCAAAATTCTACCTACAGGTGATTCAGGATAAGGAAAATGAAAACCCGAAAAAACAAAAGCTTAAAACCAAATTCAGACTTGGGAACAGGAAATTAAGGAAGATGAAGGAGAAAAATTAATTTGGCACGATTTCTTCCTTTAACGATTTATAATTCTGATAATCAGACAGTTTTTTAAATATTTTATTATACCTAAATGTCAAACAGTTTCACCAGAACCGGAAAATTCTAAATGGATCATTAAAAAAGCTTCTTAAATATTTCAATTTGCGACAATGTTAAACTTGTCTTAATAACCTTATTATTTTATATTCGCCATATTTTTAATAAATCTTCAGCTTTTTGGCATTTTTCCCTACACTGCCGCAGAGTTGCCAAACACCTATTTATGCAACGAAAATTACTGGCTCTATGTCTAGTTTTCCTTTTTGTTCAATGTTCAAAGGAATCAAAACCGGAATTAAGTGGTGAAAATTCTATCACTTCCTTTTATCTAGAAATAGATAATGTTACTTATGAAGCTGAAATTAATCAACTTTCTAATCAGGTCATTTTAGAAACCGTAGGATTAGAAACCACGTCTTTTTTAGCTCCTACTGTTAGTATCTCTCCGAAAGCAAGCATTACCCCTTCGGCTTCCACTACACAAAATTTTAATGAACCAGTTGAATATGTGGTTACAGCTGAAAATGGAGAGAAAAAAACCTACACGGTAATTACTGTTAATACCAGAAAATTATCTAGTGAAAAGAAAATTCTGAGTTATAGTTACGAATATGTTGATGAAATGGTGCATGGGCAGATAGACCAGGAGATGAAGACCATACATTTAAAGACGAAAATAGGTGTCTATGACGCACCATTGACTATAGAGCTTTCAGAAGGTGCCAGCATCTCTCCAGCTCCCGATGATCCCGATAGAAACATACAATTTCCTATAACGTATACGGTTACCGCTGAAGACGGCACCACCGCTCAGTATGACATGATTCCAGATATGACGGCTTTTAATTCAGGTTTTTTTAAATTTTATGCAAACGCCACTCCACATATTTCGGGTCCAAAATTAGATCCGGCAGCGGAAAATGCAGGTATATTCCTTGAAAACGAAGACAATTCCTATGAATTGGAATATTCTGAGCTTAAATATTACGAATCCTATGATTTTGACGGAGACATAGTTCATTTCCGAATACATTTCCCGGAGAATGTAGTGAGCGCAGATGATTACAAGTTAAGATATAAGGTAGAAGGAGAAATTAAGGCTGAGACTGAAAGGGATGTGGATATACTTGCTGAAAATCTTCCAGTTCTTGAATCGGCAAACCAGGAATCCTATCAAAGAGGTGACACAATGATCCTTCATGGACGAAATTTGCCGGCAGGTATTATGATAGATGCTTATAATGGAAGTGATTATGTGGTGTTCCCTCCTTATGTAAGTGTAAATGAAGAGAATACTGAATTGCAATTTCCACTTACCATTAACCCTTCCATGTTTCCATCATATCACGGGGATCAGGATAACTACCCTACAGACGTTTATATTAAACATCAAGGTAGAGAGGGAATGTTTATAACCGTAGAATTTGATTAAAACCATTTTCATTCACCTCCTTATTTCTATCACATGAAGCATCTTTATTTTTCCCTTCTATTTGGCCTGCTTATGAACTCAAATGCATTATGCCAGCAGCTAGAAGCAAATCTACTGGAGTTCAATCAGGGCCCTGATGGCAGCCCGGATAATCTTATCGAATCTGAATCTGGATTTTTCCTAACCGCCAACCATCCTTTTTATGGAAAGGAATTATGGTTTTCAGATGGTTCCGCTGCAAATACCCGGCTGGTTAAAGACATCTGGGAAGGCCAGGAAGGAGCGGGAATCAGGACCCTGGCCGTATTAGGCGATCAGCTATTCTTCAATGCCCATTCCAATAATTATGAGGAATCCGAAATTTGGGTAAGTGATGGGACTGAAGAAGGCACCTATAAATTTATGGATTCCTATGCCATGGAGATGAAAGAATTCAATGGCCGGCTTTTTTTCAGTAAATTCGACCAAACTTATGGCCTGGAATTATGGGTTAGCGATGGCACTCAGGAAGGCACTCAACTCCTTAAAGATATAAATATTGGTTCTGAAAATAGCAGTCCAAGGAATTTCTATATTTTCAATGATGAATTGTACTTTATAGCTGGTGAAAAAAACTTTGGTGCAGATCTTTATAAAACCGATGGAACTACAGAAGGCACCCAGATTGTAAAAGTTATTAATCCCAATTACCCGGCAATTCACGAGGAAAATCGCTTCCTGGAATATAATGGTGAATTCTATTTTTTTGCTAAGGACGAGGAACATGATTATGAGCTTTGGAAAAGTGATGGCACCGAGTCAGGAACAATAATGGTAAAGGATATAAATCCTGAAGGTTCTTCAAACACTTTTTTGAATGGAGCTGTAGCAGACGACGGGATTTACTTTGAAGCATTTGGTGGTAGTGAAGGTAGTGCTCTCTGGAAATCTGATGGAACATCGGAAGGTACAGTTATTATTAAGGATGTTAATCCTGATATATATAGTATGTCTTCTTCCTTTGGAAACAACGAATTTACTTATTGGAACAATGAGGTATATTTCGTAGCAAGGGATGATGTTCATGGTTTTGAATTATGGAAAACAGATGGCACCGAAGAAGGAACTTCTATGGTTAGAGATTTACATCCTGGGTCTGAAGGTTCAGATATACGACATCTCACAAAGGTCAATGACCAGTTAATATTCACGGCCAGGCCCACAAATATGGGTACCAGTTATTTTTACACTAGCGACGGAACGGCTGCCGGAACTAAACGTCTTAGTGAAAATGCTATTTATTCTGGTCCTATGACATTAAATTCCGCATTTTTTGGTTTTAATAATGATATTTATTTTGCCGCGAGTTCCTTAAATCATGACACCGAACTTTGGAAAACTGATGGAACCATTAATGGAACCAAGCTTTTCAAAGATTTTAATAAAAGTACAGGGAGCTGGCCAAATCATTATTTTGACCAGGATGGAGTACTATACTTTACAGCCAGAAGCACCGATTATACTAACAAGCTATATATTTCAAATGGCAGTAAAGAAGGCACCAGGCTGGTAAAAAATCTTAATCCTGAAGGCTACACGACCCTGGATGAAGATGGCAGAATGACTTCATTCAAAAACGAAGTTTATTTTAGTTCTTTTGACGCAGATCATGGTTTTGAATTATGGAAAAGTGACGGTACTTCTGAGGGAACAAAATTGATAAGGGACATTTATCCAGGCTCACAAAGCAGCATCCGTAATATATTTTACTTCAACCCATTTTTTCCCACAAGCGAATACCTGTACTTTCTTGCCGAAGATGGCATTCATGGAGAAGAATTATGGGTAACCGATGGGTCCACTGATGGTACCTCCCTTGTCAAGGACATTTTGCCAGGCCAGGGAAACAGTGGAGCAGATTTTGTTACAGAATTAAATGATGAAATATATTTTAAAGCCTGGGATGGTGCAAGTCCCGCCCTCTGGAAAACGAATGGTTCTGCCAACGGCACTCAAAAAATCTATGAACTGGAAGACTTTAACAAATTGACCAAAGTCAATAACAAACTTATCTTATTCGGAAATTATTCGAATGAGTCAGCACCATTCGACCTTTTGTCATCTGATGGAACAGCTGCAGGTACGATACATCTGAAAAAATTCGGTGGACTACTCGATTCCGAAGCAAGATACATGGATATTTTAAATGATGAGCTGTACTTCAGGGCTATTACCCCCGATGATTACAGAAGAACCATTTATAAAACAGATGGAACTCTAGAGGGCACCGCTGAGATATTTGACAGTAATAGTGCCGGAACCAATATGAATATAAATTATGTGACTACCTGCGGGGACTATATATACTTCCTGGTAGGCGAGAACATCTATAGATCCACTCAATTATGGCGAACCGCTGGAACCAAGGAAAGTACTTTACAACTTATTTCAGAGGGTGACGAAGTGATACATACCATGAATACCATAACCTGTCTGGATAATACCCTTTATTTTAGCGATGACTATCCAAAAAATGAAATCTGGCAAAGCAGTGGGACACCTTCCACTACCAGGAAGATAAGTTACCTTGTTGACGGAAAGGTACCAGATGAAGATTTCAGGGTCATCCGGCTCACTACTTCAGGTAATGTCCTTTATATTGAAGCCGAGACCACTGAGCATGGCCTTGAGTTATATTCAGTAAAGATGGGTGAACTTGCCACTCTGCCAGATCCAGGGGAAGAACCTTCATTCTCAACTGATTTTAAAATTGATATCACTAATGAAACCTGTGCCGGTAAGGGTAACGGTATGATTAAAATTGAAAGTTCAGAAACCGCTCAATTTGTCATAGATCTGAATGAGGAAACTTATTATTTCAATTCCGAATATATAATAGATCAACTTTCAGCTGGTACATACTCTATGTGTATTAGCCTTGAAAATGAAGAAGATTTTGAACAATGTTATGAGTTTGAGGTCGAAAGTGGAGGAGAAATCGAAGGGAGATGGCATACAGAAGAAACTTCAAAAGGAATCTCTGTAGCTGTTAAAATGGAAGAAGGAACTGCTCCTTATTATGCCCGGCTGAACGGACAGCTTTTAGGGACTTTTGATTCGAAGAATTTTACGGTGATCGCAGATCGGAAAGGAGATCTGGAAATTCATTCCAGTAAATCCTGTGAAGGAATTTTAAGAATGAATATTTCGCCAGGTCATCAAATAATTGCATTTCCTAATCCAGCGGATGATTTTATTAATATCGTGGTTCCGGAAACAAAAAATTCTAATATCATCGTTGATGTATTTTCAAATTCAGGACAACTGATCTCATCTGAAAACCATAAGATTTCTGGAAGATCTATAAAACTGGATTTACGTCACTATAAGCCCGGGATTTACTACTCAGTTTTAAGATTAGAAGTCCCACACACTATTAAATTCGTAAAAAAATGAAAAAGTTCATTCTAGCAACTTTAATTATATTAGGTAATATCTCTTGCTCTTCAGATTCAGATTCACCTGAAGAAACTGTAGATCCAGAGGTAGAAAATATGGCTCCTGGCGTTCCAGCTTTAATAAGCCCTGAAGATCAACTCTTTTGCACTACGAATAATTTGGAATTCAGCTGGCAGGAAGTTTCAGATCCTGAAAATGATCAGGTTACTTACATTCTTGAAATCTCAACGCATGGAGATTTTTCTGATCTATACGCTCAATCTGAAATTTATTCACAATCGAATACCATCGTTGTAGAAAAGGGAGAAAATTATTTTTGGAGGGTTAGAGCTAAAGATCAAAATGGCAATTTCAGCAATTATTCCAGAATTCGAAATTTCTATACTGAAGGAAATCCAACCTCAAACACTCTACCCGGAGTACCCTCCCTTATCCATCCAACAGAGGATAATATTGACAGCATTTCTGTAGAACTCACCTGGGATTGTATAGATGAGGATGGCGACCAGCTGCATTATGAGTTGTATTTTGGAACCACTAACCCACCAACTTTTTCAGAAGAAAATATTATTGAGAATTCATATCTAATAGAAGGCCTTTCACAAAATACTGGATATTTCTGGCAGGTAAATGCTATAGACGAAAAAGGTGGCAAAACTATTGGACCAATCTGGAGTTTTACTACAAACTAAATTCGAATTATAAACCTATTTAAGCTTTATGATAAAAGTAGTCATTATCGACGATGAGATAAACGCCCGGAATTTACTAGAGAAGACTCTCAACAAATATTTCCCACATAAATTCAATATTGTAGAAAAATGTCCTTCTGTTGATTCAGGAGTACAGGCGATAAAGACTTACGAGCCGGAGTTGATTTTCTTAGATATTCAGATGCCCGAAAAGAATGGTTTTGAATTATTCCGGTATTTTGATAATATTAATTTTGAGGTCATTTTCACTACTGCCTATAATCAATTCGCCATTAAGGCAATAAAGCGTAGCGCCCTGGATTATTTATTGAAACCAATCAATAATGTTGAATTATCCCAGGCTGTTAAGCGGTTCGAGGCAAAGAAAGAAGGAAGCTTCGCTCAGAAAAAACTTTCCCTATTACTTGAAAACCTCAATGTAAATGACCAGAACGTAAGTAAAATTGCGTTTCCTACCCTTGAAGGTTTCGAACTCATTCATTCCAACCAAATCTTATATTGCAAAGCCGAAAGTAATTACTGCGGTATTAAAAGAATTGACGGGATTACAAAAATGGCCACCAAAACCTTAAAGTTTGTGGAAGAAATCCTTCCAGCACATTTTATCAGGATCCATAAAAGTTACGTGCTTAATTTAAATTTTGTGGTGAGATACCATAAAGCAAATAAAGAAGTAGAACTAACCAACGGAGAGAAACTCCCGGTTTCTTTTCGAAAAGAAGAAGAATTTTTAAATGCAATTCTACAAAACCATTAGACTTTTTCTCTTCTTATTTTTATGGTTCAATGTTGCCTTTTCCCAGAATTTTCCGGGGAAGAATTATACTGCTGCTAACGAACTGCCAAATAATACCGTTAGATCTTTACTGGTGGATAGTAGTAATATCCTCTGGATAGGGACAGATAATGGTGTGGTTAGAAAGGAAAATGATGTTTTCAGAAATTATTTCGAAGAAGATGGACTGGCTTTAAATAGTTGCTGGGCGATCGCCGAAGACAAAAACAATGCTATCTGGTTTGGAAGTTATGGGGCAGGTATAAGTATTTATGATGGCAAGAAATTCAAAGTGATTTCAGAAAAAGATGGCCTGGCCCATAATGAGATCACGAAGCTCTTCCCCTACCAAAATTATATGTACATAGGTACTAGCGATGGGGTATCCAGGATAGATATTAATACCCTGGAAGTCGATTCCTGGGAAGTACCCGTAGAAAATGAACTATTGCGGATAGTGGGTTTTTTCGAGTATGAGGAACAGGTGCATGTGGCCACCTATAATACCGGAATCTATAAGCTCAGTAATGAAGAGGATTATTCTCGTCTACTAAAGGTAAATGACCACCAGTATATCTATTCGGTTTTTATAGACCAGGACAGCATTTACAGTAGTAATAAAGGCTTTTTTACAAAGAATAAATTAGAGGATTATTTACTGGAAGAAGATTCAGTTTCCAACCAAAAACTTGGTTATTCCATTATTTGGGATCATATAAAAACGAAAGATGAAAAAATCTATACTGCAGCCTGGGGAATTTATGATACAAATGGTGGCATATATGAAGCAAAAAATGATGAATTTATTCCCAGGGGTTCAGACTTTAATATTGCAAGTAAAAAAATAGTATCCCTGGCCTATGATGATAATTTAGAAAAACTATATGCCGGTACCCTGGACGCCGGCTTATTTGAGGTTAATCTTAAACCTCAGGTAAAATTTCACGCAATTAAAGGAAACGATGTCCTTGGATTTGCCTCGTTCGAAAATAATTCTGCAGTATTGCTTGATGATGGCATCTTTTTAAAAAACTATGTCAAGGAACAAAATATCAGCTTGAACCAATTGAAGAAATGGCAGGAAGACTACGTCAGGAACGCTGAATTACCATTGCCGAAATATGAGGATTCTTTCTATGAGCTAGATTATACCACACCGGCGGAAGAAATTATTTTTTATGATATAAAAGTTTCAGAAAACTCCTTTTGGGTAAATACCAATATTGGCATATTTAATATTAATACTTCCGCTGAGCTTATTCAATATATACCTCTGCATTCTGAAGAGATAAATTTTACAGGAAATAATGAGCTTATCGAAACTCACCCCTATGGAGGAGTAAGAGTATATAAATCCCTGGAGGATTTCGAATACATACATTACGAGAAGGATGATCCTCAAACGCCTACCATGATCGTAAATAGTTTGCAAAGAGAGGATAAAACTTATTTCCTTTCTGTTTTCTCAGGGCTCTATCTTCATGAAAAAGGTGCATTCAGCTCCTACCTGGAAAATGGCACATGGGATCAGGAGAAATTAAGACACATAACTACCCTGGGCAGAGATTTGGCTATTTCGAATGAGTTTGGTGATATTTTTATCGTGAATGACGAAGCATCCTTTAAAGTTTTGAAAAAAATTCCGAGAGCAAATATTCAGGGTAATACCATCTCATTTTTGAGGGATTTTAATGGGGTTTTATTAATCGGAACAGAAAAAGGATTGACTTTATATAATGATGGTCGATATATTTTCCTGAATGAAGAACAAGGTTTAAAACAACCCTTATTTAGTGCAGAAGTTTATGATAAACTCCTCTATGTGGGAACCCGCGGTGGTTTTTATAATATAGATATTAAAAAGATTATCGATACAGAATCCTTGGTAAACCAATTAAACATCAAAGAGATCTTCATCAACAATCAAAGGGAACCTTTAGATACCCCAAATTCCAGGAAGGAAATCGTACTGGATCACGATGAAAATACGCTATTACTTAAATTCGGAACGAACGCCCATCCATATCCTAAAAAATTAAAATATCAATACCGTTTAAATCAAAAAGATAGTTGGAGCCTTCCATCCTCAAAACCGGAGATATTCCTGCCCTTCCTTCCCTCGAAAAATTACGATGTATCCGTAAGGGTTATGGATTCCAGCACCGGTTTGAACTACACCCAATCCTTAACAGAATTCTCTATACTCCCACCCTTCTGGAAAACCTGGTGGTTCGCATTACTTATCCTGTGTAGCATCCTGTTAATTGTTTTCAGTATTTATAGCTACCAAATCAGGCAGAACAGACATTTTGAAGAGCAAAAAAGACTCATTCAAAAACGATTTGAAGAAACAAGAATGGAAGCTTTGATGGCACAAATGAATCCGCATTTCATTTTTAACGCCATGAACTCCATCCAGAACTATATCATGGATAGTGATATAGACAATGCCAGTATTTTCCTGGGGGATTTCGCCAAACTTATCAGGCTAAACCTTGATCATTGCACGAAACAAACTATTCTTCTCATTGAAGAAATTGAATATCTGCAATCATACATCAGGGTTGAAAACACAAGGTTTAACGATGCTATAGAGGTGCATATTGAAACCGATCCTGCAATAGATCCTTATGACGTAGAGATCCCTACGATGCTATTACAAACTTTTGTAGAAAATGTATTTGTTCATGCCTTTCCGGAAGGTTATAAAGATCCGAAACTAAAGGTATCTTTTATCTCGATCTCTGATAATATACTACAATGTAAAATTGAAGATAACGGGGTTGGATTTTCGTCAAATTATGGAAACTCATTGCACGAATCAAAAGGAGTAAACCTCGTAAAAGAACGTTTAACCTTGCTGGGTTATGACATTGATGAAACCATAAAAATCAAATCCTCTAAAAACAAGGGCACTACCATTACTATAGAGCTGAAGGTATAACGATAACTTCAATTTTCCATACGTTTACTAAACGGGACTGCATCGCTTTAACTTAAGTTTTAGATTTACAAAAAATTAGAGATAGCGACGGCTAGATTCATTTTGAATTTGCTTTCAAGTTAAATATTATAAGTAGGGTTGTAATATTTTTAGGGGTAAGCATAGCCGTAGCTGCTCTAATCTTTTTTAGTTGATATCCAATAATTCAACTACCTACTCCACTGAGATCATTCGATTTCTTTCTTTTAAGCAATTTTTCAAAAAACTGAACCTCATCTTTCTAAAGATCTATTTTGGAAACCCATTCTCCACTTTCAAAATGCAGAACATTTAATCCTGCGCCCAGCAGTAGGTCTGCTTTAGGACTTAAATTTTTTGTTTCCATGATGCAAATATTTAAACAGATTTCTTACGCCTTATTCCAGTTGATATCTACTATAAATACTTGTTTTGATGTTTTTTTGGGCCCTGAACAAAAGTTGCCTCACCTCTTCCGTGGTAATTCCTTTTACCTCTGCTATCTCTTCCAGGGTTAAGTTATGATTTGCAAAAAGGTCAAAGACAATTTGCATGGATAAAGGAAGTCTTTGCAATACCATTTTTATATGCCTTTGAATTTTTTCTTCGGTTAACTCCCTATCCAGATTCTCGATGATTTCACGTTCATCATTTTCCACAAATACTTTATTTAAAGTGTAATCATTTTTAAGGCTAGGATCATCAAGTTCTTCTAACATTTGAAGATCTCCAGAACCATCAACACTATATTTCTCTTCCATTTCTTCCCATTCTGGTTTGGTAAAATCGCTGATATTACGGAAGAAAAAATCATCAAACTCCTCTTCTACAATAACGTCTTCCAGCAATTCTTCAGTTTTCTTAAAAAGCCATAAATAAAAATCTTCTGCATTTTGAACATCATCTATATGATCATAGACCTCTATAAAAAGCTGGTCTATAATTTCATCTGCACTGTATTTGTTTTTAGAAAAATGTCCATTACTAATCGCGCGGTTCAATCTACCGTTAATGTACTTTTTGATCTTCGGAAGTATTTTCAGTATTAACTTATAAAAGTCTTCCCGATTCCCCGCCTTCTTTAGTCTTAGTAAATCTGGAAAGGTTTCTACCATAGATAAGTAGAATTTACTTCGACTGTACATTTGACCTGAATTTTCCATAACTATCCAATTTTACTTAATTACTTAAAATTGCTTTTTAATTATAAATTATGAAATGATAATTATCATGGAATAAAACATCCTTAATGATTCATTTTGAGTCTATTAGAATAATTTCCAAGTGATATTTTTAATCATTAAAACAAATATCTAATTAGAAAAAGCTTCATATGCCTACTCTAACAATTGTTTTACCTCATGATCCTCAACCTGATCGAAATTTTGATAGAACTGCCCTACCGCCCTAAAATAATCTGGGACTAAAGGGCATATTACCTCGTCTATCATCGGTGAGCTTTTAAATTTCTTTATAGCTGAATATGGAGCTACCGGAATAGCCACTACTATCTTGGCTGGCTTTTCTTCATAAAGCATTTCAATAATAGAAAACATGGTATTCCCTGTGGCTATACCATCGTCTACTATGATCAGATTTTTATCCTTTAATCGCATGCGCTCCTTATCACCATAATATTCCTGATATCGTCTCGCGAGCTTCTCCCTTATAATCCTGGTTTCCTGCTCAATATAAGAAGCGGGAACCTCTGCCGCGGTTTCACTTAATTTCCTGCTCGTGAGGGTCACCGCTCCAATTGCAAATTCCTTGTGATTTGGATGACCAATCTTTTTCGAAAGCACCACCTCTAATGGCAAATTAAGATGTCGACTTATAATAAAACCTAACGGCACTCCGCCCCTGGGAATGGCTAGAACAACACTGTTCGTATTTTTATACGGCTCCAGTTTTTTAGCCAGTAATAGAGCCGCATCTGTTCTATCTTTATACATTTTTTTATGTTAAATAGGTTTTAAACCAATTTGCGGACAATACAGCCACTTCATCCAGTTTTCCAGGTTCAGAAAACAAGTGGGTGGCGCCTTCAATGATCTCTATTTTCTTGATCCCTGCCAATTCTTCGTAAGCTTTCCTGTTCAGTTCGATCACCGGTACATCGTCACCTCCAACTATTAAAAGCGTGGGAGCCTTGACTTTGTTTAGAACCGACATAGCCAGATCTGGTCTTTCCCCACGGGAAACTATTGCCTTAATATTAGTATCCATTTGAGCTGCTGAAATTAATGCCGATGCAGCACCGGTGCTTGCTCCAAAATAACCTATGGGTACGGCTGGCATACCATCTCCCTCCATAAGCCATTGTGTGACCTTAGTTAAACGTAAAGACAATAGCTCAATGTCGAAGCGGTTTTCATAGACCTGATCTTCTTTTTCGGTCAATAGATCAAAAAGCAAGGAGGAAAAGCCCTGATCTTTTAAATATTCTGCGATATTATTATTCCTGGTACCAAGTCTGCTACTGCCGCTTCCATGGGAAAAAATGATCAACCCTTGCTGATCCCGAGCAAACCTTAAAATACCTTTCAGGATTATCTTCCCAATGGTAATTTCAATCGGAGATATTTCAGTTTCCGTGCTCATAATTTCACAATATCACTGGGAGTCCTAATTAAAATTGTCTTTTTACCTCGTATAGCTATAGGCCCCTTTATTAAGTGTGGATTCTTCCTGAGGATCTTGATCCAGTCATCATCAGACAGATCTGGTTTTCCATAGATCCTTTTGAAATCCGGATGATCTTGATTAACAAGTTCGACAAGACCTATCTGTAAGTTCTCTGCCAGTTCTTCCAACTGTGTCCCAGTAAAAGGCGTTTTCAAAATATCTACATCCCTTATGGGCAAACCGTCACTCCTGGCATACGCCAGTGTATTTTTCGCAATTGTTGAATCAGGATTATAAAACAATATTATTTCCCGATTTGATGATGCAATCTCTCCCATGACTTTATTATTTGAATTATTTTAACTGATCTGCTTTTACAAAAAGCACAGTAAGAGTAAAATGAAATTCTTGAGATTCTTTAAAAGAATTATAATACGCAGACTCAGACTGCGAAATTTCCTTCGGCAGATAATGTTCCAGCGCCATTTTCTGAATTTCCCGGTTTGCCTCTTCCAACGCCTTATCGGGACTCTTCAATGAAGTGAAATTTTTAAGTATCATTTTAGTGGTATTTATAAAAATTTGAACAATTTTCTTTCAATATACCTTACGGCTATTACTGGTTTTTCAACCTTAAAACATTTTATCAGAAGCTTTTAAAATTTTATGGATCTACATTTAAAATAGGACCATTTACCTTGAACAAAATGAATTATCAGGTTTAGGATTGAAAATTTATATTTTCGAGTTCTACATATACTCTGAAAGAAATCGAAAAAATTCCACCTTCAATTCAGCATAAATTTTCCTTTGCATTTCCATTCGTTCTCTGAATTCAAAATGATTCCTGCTAAGTTTTGTGTCCAGAACCTCTTCTCCCTTTTCAGAATGCTCGGCCATAGCTGTTTCATGAACGTTTATTTCATGCTCCAGGGAGTCTATAACTTCCCCATGGCGAATAAATTGATTTTGAAAATGTTCTAATTTTGCTAATACCTTTTCGTCTGTCCATCTTTTAGAAAGTTCTTCCAACCTGGTTTTGAAAGATTTTAATTCGTCCTTCCAGAAAGAAATTTCACCCTGCCATTGACGATGTTCAAAATGCAGGTTATCGTTATTAATTACCTTGGTTTTCATGACTTTTAAATTTTCTGTTTCTTATTCAGTTCTATATTTTCCTTTACGAAATATCTTCCAAATCTTGTTGCTGTTCTGGCCTGTTTCCCCTTAGATCTCCTAATTTCCTGGAAGCTCTTTTTTATTTCAGACACAGAATTTCATGAAACCACCTAAAGAACATACCAGCCTCAAATACAGTAAGTTATTTAAAAAATAAGTTTCCAAAAATGATATAAATCATTTAGATATTGAAAAAGTTGATATAATTTGTAGGAGCTATTAAAAATTACAAAGTCATGTTAGGAGTATTAAAAAATAGCCAGATAGAACATCTTCTATATTGTCAGGTAGTGGGTCGCATTGGTTGTTACGCTGAGGATGAGGTGTACATCGTTCCAATTACCTATGCTTATGACGGTAAGTACATCTATGGCCATACGAGGGAAGGCAAGAAGATCACAATGATGCGTAAAAATCCGAATATTTGTTTTGAAATAGATGCGGTAGATAATATGAGTAACTGGCGCAGTGTGATCTCTTGGGGAAAGTTTGAAGAACTAACGGACCCGGAAGACCGGGAACAGGCCATGAATAAATTGCTTGATCGTATAAACCCGATCATGACGGGCGAAACCACCGTTCAACATTCCATGAAGGATTCACAAGGCAAATATATTGAGGCGATGCAGGGTGTGGTCTATAGAATAGCACTAACAAAAAAAACCGGTCGCTACGAAAAAAGATGAATTCTTCTCTTTAACCAGTTTTCAGGCAAGTCTTTGGATTAGCTGCTGAATTCCCCTTGTCAATTGAATGCTAAGATCTATCCCATTAGTAGGATGTGGGATCGTATTGCAGGTCACGATCCTGCCTACACCACTATCTGTTAATTCCTGATAGGCATCTCCCGCAAAAATTGCATGAATTCCAATTGCTACGGCAGTTTTCATCCCAGATTTTTTTAGATGTTCTACTACCTCTATCATTGTTTTGGCGGTAGAAATAATATCATCTACCAAAACTGGTGTTTTATCCTTATATGCCTCCAGATCTGGCAAAGTGATCTTTACCTTTCTATCCCCAAATCTTTTCTTATTTAAGATGAGGTAGGTACAATTGGCTTTTGCCGCCACACTGGCAACCCAGTTTTTACTTTCTTCATCAGGTCCAATAAGCACAGGATCATTTATGTGCTGCCTGATATATTTTGAAATTTCCTCCGCCGCATGTACTTCAACATTAGGAATGGTGTATATTGAGGAAAGTGACCTAATGCGATGTAAATGTGGATCTACGGTAACTATGCCATCTATAAAGTCTGAAATTAACTTCCCGAAATATTTAGAAGTGACACCTTCACCAGGATTGAATACTTTATCCTGCCGCATGTATGCAAGATAAGGGGCTACGATAAAAATATTTTTTGCGCCTAGTTTTCTTGCCGTCTGGCAGAAAAAATATAGAGAAAGGAATTTATCGTCAGGTTCATGCAAAGTGCAAACCAGGATAACATTTTTCTCCTTTATTTCCGTAAGTATTCTAATGTATGATTCACCATCAGGAAACCGGCGAAACTTCACCTTTCCCATTGAGGCTTTCAGATTCTTCGCAATCTTTCCAGTTAATTCCTCATTCCCCAAATAACTAAATAATATAGTACCGCTCATGGCTTTAAAGTATGGTCAATATATCTTTATGGTTTTTCAAATAACCCAGAGCATATTTTAATTCTCCTTTTGCTCCGGAATAAATCGTAAACAAAAGCTGTCCTTTTTTAATGGTACTGCCAATATGAACGTTTAGTAGAATTCCTGAACCACTGAATTCTGGTGCTCCAGATAACTTGGCCAGTTTGGCAATTTTACGATTGTCTACTCTTATTACAGTTCCTTCAGCCTCTGCAAATACCTCATGAGAATATTTAGCCAGTTCAGGCTCGGTGAACCTGCCCTGGACCAGGCAGATAGCTTTAAACTTATCATACGCCTTTCCAGATTCTAATAACTCCCGGGCTATACCTAGGCCCTCACCTGCTTTCACCTTTCCAGATAATTCCAATAGCTGCCCGGCGATCAATTCAGCTCGTTCTTTAAGATCCAAAGCTGCTCCAGGCTCCCGGCGTAAAATTTTCAGAATATCTATTGCTTCCAGAACCGGGCCAATTCCCCATCCAACCGGTTGAGACCCATCGGTGATAATAACTTTTATTTTCAGGCCTATTTCCCGGCCAACAGATTCTATATGAGAAGACAGTAACCTGGCGGTTTCCATACTTCTGACTTTTGCAGTTTCTCCAACCGGCATATCTATGACCACATGGGTAGAACCGGCAGCAGCCTTTTTAGAAAGTACTGAAGCTATAAGCTGCCCCTCACTGTCTATATCCAATGCCCTTTCAACCCTGATCAAGATTTCATCTGCGGGGCTTAAACGAGCAGCATCCCCCCAAACGAAGCAGCCGCCTTCCTTGCCTACAACCCTTTTAATTTCTTCAGGAGAAAGCGAAACATTGGTGATCACTTCCATAGTATCTGCCGTGCCAGCAGATGAAGTAATGGCTCTGGAAGATGTTTTTGGCATGCTTAGTCCAAAGGCTGAAACTATGGAGACTACTAAAGGAGTGGTTCTGTTTCCCGGTAAACCACCAATACAGTGCTTATCCAAAACCATTTCTGTATCCCATTTTAGTTGTACTCCAGAACAGGTCATGGCTTTGGTCAAATTTGATATCTCCCTCAGGTTCATTCTATTCCCAGCACAGGCGATCACGAATGCCGCTACCTGTATATTGGAATACTCTCCCTTAATAATATCGGTGATTATACTTTGATAGGCTTCATAATCCAATTCCTGATTATAAATTTTAGCCCTTAGATGAATTAGCGATTCAATGGGTTCCAAATGGGATACCTTCAAAAAATCCCCATCCTTCAAATTTAATTTCTCAGCAGCCTTATTTGACAAACCGACCTCATCTAAAGCTAAAATATCAGAAGTAACTACATTCAAACTAGCAACTATAGAACTATTCGCTGTAGAAACTCTAACCCTGGTGAGCGCCTCGAAGCCTTCAGAAATACAAACATCACTATCCTGCCTTAAATAAACCACGTTATTTTTCTGGGTTAAAATTCCAAGGTGCTTATATCTCAGTTTATTAGGCTTCATTTATATCTCGAGTTAAGATGGGTATAGATTAAGATCGGTCAAAGTTTAAGGCTGATTTGCTATTATGAAATAGCTCGATCTTTTTTTCAGAATTTATTCCATACCCAAAATTTCAGTTAACAAATGAATTTAGGAGGTAACACCGAAATTTTCAATGACTTAGATCAGTTATTCTACAAAAAACAAATAATGGTTCCTGAGATACGGTTCTGAATACTGAGTATTGCCTCCTGGAAGATCAATAATTTTGCTGAAAAAGTTAATTACTTGGTCTTTAATGGTATTATTCAATTAAAGCAGAAGTAGCCAGGAATAAAAAAGAAGGGAAGTATCTTGATACCTGGATAAGGCTAACTGCTTCAAACTATCAAATTCCAAAATTTTAAAATATATAGAGAAGGTCATTTTTATTAAAGTCTGTAAACAAAAAGACCACAATTTTCATTGCGGGTTTTTCTTTGCATATATGGTCTATTAACTACGTTGATCAAAAATTAAATTACACTACCTGTATTTTTTGTATCTGGTCTCCCAGCAGGCCTGATCAACAAAATCAAATTTAGATCAACAAACTATCGAAGGAAAACCAAGCTCTACATGTTAAATAAATTATAAACTGTTTATTTTTTAATTAAAAAGATTAAACAATTATGTATCTTTAGATTACTAAAGAAAGATAAAAGTTTATTCGAATAACTTCATATAATCGGTAAAATACGATATTAAGATATGCGCGTTGCAACAAAAAAAATTCCTGCACGGATGCGTCCGGCGGGAATTTTTTTAAGCTCTGATTGGATCATTATAGCGCTATTTTCTCTCCAAATGCAATTTTATATGCCATATTAGAAAGACTTAACCGGTGATCACAGAAGGGAATCCAATACTTAAATTAAATACTTTAGGGTGCCGCGCGCAGGGATTAACTGCGTTGATCCAGATGGGGAAACCAGCAAAGGAAAACCTGCACTGCTCAACGCAGTTCCTTTGGTATTTTTGTTTAATAAAATCCTAAGATGCAAGCATCGAGGATTTTACAAAACAAAAAACCCGCAATTTTCATTGCGGGTTTTTCTTTGCGGAGAAAGAGGGATTCGAACCCCCGGAGGTGTGACCCTCAACAGTTTTCAAGACTGCCGCATTCGACCACTCTGCCATTTCTCCTGAGTGCCTCATCAGCTATTTGCTGAATGCGGGTGCAAATATAACACGCTTTTTTAATTTTCAACAACTAATTCCCAAACTTTTTTAAGCTTTTTTCTAGCCCCTTCTATATCAGCTAATTTCTAGCAAATTATTTTCACTTACTGCCTTTTTGTAAATTGAACTTTAAATAAGAACCATGAAATTCTTTGCATCCAGTCTCATTTTTCTCTTTATTTTCCTTTCTTTAAATGCCCAGAATAAAGATTATAAAAAATTAATGGAACAGGACTGGCCCGAAATAAAGCGTTACCACCAAGCAAATCAAAAGATTATACAAGATAAAAACGGGCCCAAAGGAGTCTTTATGGGCAATTCCATCACTGAAGGCTGGTTCAATTTTCATCCCGATTTTTTCAAAAAGAACAACTACCTCAACAGGGGTATTGGTGGACAAACCAGTCCGCAGATGCTTATCAGGTTCACTCCAGATGTGCTCGATCTTAAACCAAAAGTAGTCGTGATCCTCGCCGGCACAAACGATATCGCTGCGAATACCGGTTATGCTTCAGTAAAAATGATCACAGATAATATTAAGGCCATGTCTGTGCTCGCAGAACAAAAGAATATCAAAGTTGTTTTAAGCTCTATACTTCCGGTCTATGATTATCCCTGGCGGCCCGGATTGGAACCGGTATCAAAAATTCAGGAAATAAACTCATGGCTGGAGAATTATGCGAAAGAACATGGACATATTTACCTGGATTATTTCAGCAGCATGAAAAATGCTAAAAAAGAAATAAAAGAGAATTATTCCGAAGACGGGGTTCATCCAAATGCCAATGGTTATAGGGTAATGGAACCCCTGGTCCAGGAAGCGATCTATAAAGCACTTATTAACTAGAATAAATAGTACGAATTTTCGGCTTGTTTATTTCTGGAAACATTATCATCTACCACAGTTCTCTACCTATTCACTTCGATTTTAAACCTTTCCGTATCAACGGGGTCTATATTTATGAAACCCTTATTATTAATTTGCATCAAAACCGCTATCTTGGCGGCAATTATTAAAAAAATGAATCATATAATGAAAAAAATACTGGTTTTGGCCTTTCCGGCCATCCTTTTATCATGCAGTGCCCAGAATGGAAAAGTTGAGGACGCTAATGCTATGGAATATGCGAATACCATTACTGTAGAGGAACTTAAAGAACATCTTTATACTTTCGCCAGCGACGAGTTCGAAGGACGTGAGACCGGTGAACCGGGACAAAAGAAAGCTGCCGAATACCTTAAAAATGAATATAAAAGCCTGAACCTTCCTTCCCCTATAGGTGGCGATGATTATTACCAGGAAGTACCTACCAGCTATTTCAGAAGAGGAAATGTAAAGCCAACAGAGAATGTTGTTGCGTACCTTAAAGGTTCTGAAAAACCGGAAGAAATACTTGTAATTTCTTCTCATTATGACCATGTTGGTATTGATGATCAGGGTAGGATCTACAATGGAGCTGATGATGACGGTTCCGGAACTGTAGGAATTCTTGAGATCGCTGAAGCATTTGTGAAGGCAGCCAAAGATGGATACACTCCAAAAAGATCTATTCTTTTCCTGAATGTGACCGGTGAAGAAAAAGGACTGGTAGGTTCTAAATTTTATACCGACGAACCGATCTTTCCACTGGAAAATACGGTTGCCAACCTGAATATTGACATGATTGGAAGAATTGACCCTGCACATGAAGGAAATGACAATTATGTATATCTAATTGGGAGCGACAAGCTTAGTACAGATCTTCACGAGTTAAGTGAAACTGTGAATTCAAAATACATGAATCTGGATCTTGATTATAAGTATAACGATGAGAATGATCCAAACCGTTTTTATTACAGAAGTGATCACTATAACTTCGCTAAAAACAACATCCCGATCATCTTCTATTTTAACGGAACTCACGCAGATTATCATAAACATACAGATACTCCTGAAAAGATCGAATATGACCTGTTAGCAAAAAGAGCTAAACTGGTATTCCTAACCGCCTGGGAGATCGCAAATCGTGATGCCAGAATTGTGGTAGATAAAGCAGAGGATACTGCTGTCGGGAAATAAACTTTACCACCTATAAAGTTCCGAGCCTCGTTCTTTAGCGGGGCTTTTTTGTTTTTAGTAGTAAGACTTTAGACATTTGATATTTTGAGATTCAATCTTACTGTCGCTTTGAGCTAAGCGTAGATTCCTATGAATTTATTAATTTCTATTGACTTAATATGAGACTCTTCATTCCGCAGCCTTGCATTCAGAATTTGCAGGCGCAATTGTCAATTTTCAATGATCAGTAGAAGAATCAATTTTTATCTTCCAGTAACGGAACAAACCTAAATGCTCCGAATTCTTTTTTATCGAATTCCTTAGCAGATTTTCTTACGAACAAGGTCATGGTTTGAACCTCTGTTCCTACAGGGATCACCAATCTCCCACCTACTTTTAACTGGCTTAGCAAATCGTTTGGAACTACCGGCGCACCGGCCGTAACAATAATCTTATCGTAAGGAGCATATTCGGGAATTCCTTTATAACCATCACCAAAACTTAGATATTTTGGTCGATAACCAAGTTTGGAAAGAAATGATTTGGTCTTTTTATAAAGTTCCCTCTGGCGTTCGATACTATAAACTTTAGCGCCTAATTCACATAGAACGGCTGTCTGGTATCCGCTTCCAGTACCAACTTCCAAAACCTTATCACCCTTTTTTATCTGCAGCAATTCTGACTGAAAGGCATCTGTAGAGTGGGGAGAAATAGTTTGATCGGCAGCGATGGGAAATGCTTTATCCTGGTAAGCA
>CBDTXN010000002.1:0-43100 GCA_965364455.1 uncultured Flavobacteriaceae bacterium | reverse complement strand
TTTTCGTAATACCGTGACCTTTCATTTTTTCCGCTCTATCCAGAATTTCAGTAAGACCTAAAAGTACCTTTTTAGGGTCACAACCGCGATTCGCACAGGTACCTCCAAACTCACGATTATCGGCAATAGCGACTTTCAAACCTTCAGCAACACATTCTTTAGCCACACTTTTTCCGGCAGTTCCGGTACCTATTACAAAAACATCAAATTCTTCAAATCCCATAATTTCCTTTCATTTTTAGTGAAATTAGCCAAGTTGCGGTTGTTTTTGCGTTATTAAAATGGTAAAACTTGACAAATGCTATTTAATCGTTAAAAATCAAGTAACTGGTTGTAAGGCAATTTGGATGAAATTATCTTTGCGGCAATGAGTACAAGTCTTATCGCCCAAAAATTCGCACAGTCCCCGCAACAGCAGGAACTGCGAAATGCTATTGCCGCATCTGAAAAAAATCATTCTAATATTCATCTAAAAGGACTTGTTGGCTCTGCGCTTTCTTTTGTAGTGGCCGATGCTTTTAAAGAGTCTGAACATCCTTTCCTGATGATCTTTAATGACAAGGAGGAGGCTGCCTATTATCTGAATGATCTAGAACAATTAGTTGGTGAAAAGAATGTACTTTTTTATCCGGGAAGTTACCGAAGGCCTTATCAGATCGAAGAGACCGATAATGCAAATGTACTTCTACGGGCTGAAGTGCTAAACAGGATCAATTCAAGAAGAAAACCTGCTTTAATTGTCACCTATCCGGATGCTCTTTTTGAAAAAGTAGTAACAAGAAAAGAGCTGGACAAGAGCACCCTGAAAATAGCCATTGGCGATGAGCTTTCCATAGATTTTGTAAACGAGATCCTTTTCGAATACCAGTTTAAAAGAGTTGATTTTGTTACCGAACCGGGAGAATTCTCCGTTCGAGGAGGGATAATAGATGTCTTTTCTTTTAGCCATGATGAGCCATATAGAATTGAATTTTTTGGTGATGATGTAGACAGTATCAGGACTTTTGATGTGGAAACTCAGCTTTCTACAGATAAAAAGAAAAAGATATCTGTAATGCCAAATGTGGAAAACAAACATTTGGACGAAGTCAGGGAAAGTTTTCTGAAATATATTTCAGCCAAAACCATTGTTTTCATTAAAAATCTAGACCTTCTTTCTGCCCAGGCAGACAAGCTTTTCAAAAAGGCAGAGGAGGCTTTTAAAGAACTTTCAGAAGATGTAAAACACAGCGAACCTAAAGAACTTTTCTGTAACGGGGAATTGATCAAAAAACAGCTTTTAGATTATTCTTCTATTGAATTAAGTAGCCAGGCATTCTTAAATGCTGAGAAAACAATAGGATTTAGTACCAAGCCTCAGCCTTCTTTTAATAAGCAGTTTGAATTGCTTATAGAAAACCTAGTTGAAAACCAGGAATCAGGATACACCAATTTTATCTGCTGTGTTAGTGAGCAGCAGGCTAAGCGATTTCATGATATTTTTGACGATCAGGAGAAGCAGGTAAAGTACCAAACTCCAGTATTTTCAATGTTCCAGGGGTTCATCGACGAAGATTCAAAAACGGTTTGCTATACAGATCACCAGATATTTGAACGTTATCACAAATTCCATTTAAAGAATGGATACGCCAAAAAACAGGCGATCACTTTAAAAGAGCTTACCAATCTGGAAGTTGGAGATTATGTGACCCACATCGATCACGGAATTGGAAAATTTGGTGGACTTCAGAAGATCGATGTAGAAGGCAAAAAGCAGGAAGCCATAAAACTGATATACGGTGAACGGGATATTTTATATCTGAGTATCCATTCCCTGCATAAGATCTCAAAATTCAATGGTAAGGATGGAAAGGCACCCAAGATCTACAAACTTGGTAGTAACGCCTGGAAGAATCTTAAGAAAAAGACGAAGGCAAGGGTTAAACATATCGCCTATGACCTGATAAAACTTTATGCAAAACGCAGGATGGAAAAAGGATTCAAATATGATCCTGATTCCTATTTACAGCACGAGTTGGAGGCTTCCTTTATGTATGAAGATACTCCAGATCAAAGTTCGGCTACCGCAGCGGTAAAAGCTGACATGGAAAATGAACGTCCCATGGATAGGCTGGTTTGCGGAGATGTTGGTTTTGGTAAGACTGAAATTGCCATTAGAGCTGCGTTTAAAGCAGTAGATAATAATAAGCAAGTTGCGATTCTGGTACCAACTACGATCCTGGCTTTTCAGCATCACCAGACTTTTTCTGAAAGGCTGAAAGATTTCCCGGTTAGAATAGATTATCTCAACCGTTTTAGAACTGCAAAAGAGCGAAAAGAAACACTTGCTGACCTTGAAGCCGGTAAAGTTGATATAATCATTGGAACCCATCAACTGGTCAGCAAATCCGTAAAATTTAAGGATCTTGGATTACTGGTAGTAGATGAGGAACAGAAATTTGGTGTCGCCGTAAAGGATAAACTGAAAACGATCAAAGAAAACGTAGATACCTTAACCCTCACTGCGACGCCAATCCCAAGAACGCTTCAGTTCAGTTTGATGGCGGCACGTGATCTTTCCACCATTACCACTCCCCCACCCAACCGGTACCCTATTGAGTCTCATGTGGTTCGTTTTTCTGAAGAAACCATTCGTGATGCTGTTACTTATGAAATTCAGCGTGGCGGACAGGTATTCTTTATCCATAACCGGGTTGAAAATATTAAGGAAGTTGCCGGCATGATCCAGCGACTGGTACCAGATGCTAAAATTGGTGTTGGCCACGGACAGATGGAAGGGAAGAAACTGGAGAAATTGATGCTCAGTTTTATCAATGGTGAATTTGATGTGCTGGTTTCAACTACCATTGTAGAAAGCGGTCTTGATGTATCTGAAGCAAATACGATATTTATCAATAATGCCAATAATTTCGGACTTTCAGATCTTCACCAGATGCGTGGAAGAGTTGGCCGTAGTAATAAGAAGGCCTTTTGTTATTTCATAACTCCTCCGTATTCAGCAATGACCGAGGATGCCAGGAAAAGAATTACTGCTTTAGAGCAATTCTCAGAACTTGGTAGCGGTTTTAATATAGCCATGAAAGATCTTGAAATTCGTGGTGCCGGAGACCTGCTTGGTGGGGAACAGAGCGGATTCATCAATGATATTGGTTTTGATACCTATCAAAAGATCCTGAATGAAGCGATCGAGGAATTAAAAGAAAATGAATTCCGTGACCTTTATGCGGAAACCGAAGATGTAGAGGAAAAAGAGTTTGTAAAAGACACTCTGATAGATACAGATTTTGAGCTACTTTTCCCTGATGATTATATCAATAACATCTCCGAACGCCTGAACCTTTATACCAAGCTTAATGAGCTGAAAACTGAAGAAGAACTTCAGAAGTTTGAAGCAGAACTGGTGGATAGATTTGGAGAACTTCCAATTCAGGCTGTAGATCTTTTAAATTCTGTAAGAATCAAATGGATCGCTGCTAAAATAGGATTGGAAAGAGTGATCATGAAGAAGAACAAAATGGTTGGTTACTTTATCTCCGATCAAAAATCGAGGTTCTATCAAACCAACAATTTTACCAAGGTGCTTCAGTATGTTCAAACCCACAGGCAGAACTGTACCATGAAAGAAAAGGAAACCCGTGGCGGCCTAAAATTACTACTTACTTTTGATAAGATTAACTCAGTAGAAAAAGCTCTAAAGGTATTACAGCCACTGGATTTCAGAGAGAAGAAAGAAGTGGAGGTATGACCCTCCCGTCACGCCCCAGGTGTGATACCTCCAATACAAATTAGAGAAGGAGCTTTTTAATTTTAATTTGCTGTGATTCTAATATTATCCAGATCATACGTCGTGGTTTTATCTGGTGCGGAACCTAAATACCTGAAGCCAATCCAAACCTCACCTTCCAGGCAGGAAATATCTATTTTAGATTCTCTAAAAATGGTAGAATTTGAACCTGAAGGTCCTAAAGGGATATTCGCATTAAGTTCTGTCCAGGTTGTAGTTCCCGGGTCTCCTGTAAAATCTGAAGTCAAAAACACTTTCATTAGAAGTCCATTATCATAAGAGGAAAGCATATCAAAAATCAGGTGTTCATCTGAAGAATTGGTTAGGTCAATTCCTGGTGTTACAAGCCATGATTCCAGCGGACTTTCAATGGTGTTATAGGCTGAAATCCTGAGTATTCTATTTCCGGCAGATAAAGCAGGAGTAAATTTCTTTTCACCACCACTAACATTCACATTTGTCCAACCACGGGAGTTAAGGGTAGTGTTAGAGGTTACTCCATCAAAGTTCTCTTCGAAAATAACCCGGTTATTTTGTGGATTAGAATTTCCACAATCCAGATATTCGGGATCACAACGTTCTGCATTCATCAACAATTTATCGGGAGAATTAACCATGATCACATAGTTCTCATCATAAAAATCCCGGGTTAAGATTCCCTCAATACTTCCACTTCCAACAGGCAAAAGCAATGATTTAAAATTGGAAAAAGTACTGGTGCTTAAAAAAGTTGTTGCCTCTGTTTCACAACTTATCATCTGCCTTATTCCATCATACCTATCTACGGGGTTTGAAGAAAAAGAAAACCGGTTACCTTCTTTTACCAGATTAGGATCGAATTGTATGTTATTAATCTCAACCAGTATATTTTTTAGTTCATCTGAAAAATCATCTATTTTCATAGGTAAAGGAACGATCTCTGATTTTTCCTCTGTCCTTAAAATAAAATCTCCGATCATGGAATTCGGGATCGAAACAACATCACCTCTATTCTGAATTCCCAGTTGAAGCACTCCGTTGTTAAAACCAAGACTTAGTCCATCCAGTTTAACATAAACTTTTCGGCCCATGTCAAAGGTTTCGAAAATTGAATTATCATCCAGCAGGATCTGAATTCCTGCCGTCGGATTTTCCGGTTTGTCCTGAAGAATAAGTTCCTTGTAAAAATTTCCACCGGCATCACTGGAGATCACAAAAGCTTCGAACCAGGTATTGGTCTCATTAAAAGTATAGATCTCCCCCGTCCCCCTGTTGAAATTACCTTTTACCGCAGAGATCGATGTCAGGTCACCATCGATATTAATTTCCGGGATTTTGATATCAGGTGTTTCAAAGTCATCTGTTTCTATGCATGAATGCATAAGAAACATAACCATCAGACCTGAAAATAGTCTCGTTTTCATATTTTTCTTTTAAAATCTCAATGATATATTTACAAAAAAACTGCTGCCATATCCCAGCCAGTATTTATTTCCAAATAGCGGCATATCTCTATCCATGTCTTCTTTTAAGGTTCTGTAATTAGAATTCCGGGCCTGCTCAAATCCACCCGATTTATATTCCCTATCCAGCAGGTTATTTACGCTCATAAAGAACCCAAGAAATTTATCCTTGATCCTCCAGGATTTTCCACCAACCAGATTCACGAGGTAATAATCATCAAATTGTTCCTGACGCAATAGTTCCCTTGCAATCTCCGCATCGTAATCTAAAAGCGGGAATCCGTCAAAATCGGTTTGAAAATTAGCCGTTCGGCTTAATGGATTTATATCTATAAAAGCGTGGGAAAAATAATTTATGGTACCGCCAAACCACCAGTAGTCGGGATCACGATATTCAAAACCTAATTGTCCCGCCCTTTGTGGCCCTCCTGCCAATCTGTAATTTTTCAGATAAGCTTTTCCGTAATCCTTTGCTTCTTCAAATGTCGCTGAACTTAAACTAAGCGAAGGATTATTTGCATAGGTGTATTGCCCCAAGGAAGCCACTGCCTTTACTTTTAAAGTGGAGGTTATACTATATTCGCTACCAAATTCAATTCCCAGGTAGAGTTTATCAATATCAGTTAAGACCTCCTGAACAAAAGCGGCAGTATTATCAGCCCCCAGGTCACTTAATCCGTTCGTGAAATTATAAGAGACTTCTGTTGCGTTGTCTACTTCGGTAAAAAAGCCGGTAAGGCGTAAATTAAAATTTGAAGACCTGTACCTGTAACTGAGGTCTGAAGTTTTAATGACCTCTTCCTGAAGATTTGGAACCAAAATATTATTCTGCCTGGGGTTTTCAAATACGTTTCTGAAACCAGGAGCTTTACTAAAATAACCGAGATTGAGTTCCAGGTTTTGCCTACCAGAGAATTTATAAAGAGCTGATGATTTTATTCCAAATTCAAGAAAGTTGGCTCTTTCGCTAACTCCCAATGAATTATCCGGATAGATCCCATTTTGATAGTTTCCGGTTCTCTGAAAATTCACTGTACCGGCCTTTCCACCAACACTTAACTCCAGTTTTCTGAAATAATATTGTGCCTGAAAAAAGGCTTCGGTTTTCGCAGAATTTATCTCATAATTATATTTATAAGTATCATTTTCCCCAACAAGTCGATTCGAATTTTGTAAGTCTGATTGTGCAGCTGAAACAAGGGAGTTTTCATCATTCTCTTCTGCAAAAACATCTATATCCAGAAAAGTTTCCCCACCAAGAAGATCCCGAATTCTGGCAAAATTCCTGCTTTTTAGATTCTGGTAACTCAAAGTGCCATTTAGCTTGAAATTATCTGAAACCTTCCAGTTGAAAAGCATATTCGCGTTGAGAAGACCATCCTTATTCACATCTTCAGAAAGAGCATAAACCGAATTATTTCCATTTTCTGAATTGGTTTTATTCGCCAGATAAAGTTTACTCCAATCGACCTGACCGTTCTCCTGGAAACTTTCCTGTGCCTTATAAGCTGCCTCAAAATTCTGATTATTGAAAAATCTAAGATAATAACTGGGTAATTTCTGGTAATAGGCTGGATCGGGATTATCTCCCCCACCCAGGTAAGCCTGCTGCTCATCAAGATCGTATATAGATGTTCCTCCGTAATCGATTCGTGAATTTGATGTCTCACCAAACTGATAGGAAACATTTGTATTAAGATCTTTATTATTTGCAACCTGCCAGTAATGATTCAGCATCAGTATTGGTTCCTTTACCTCTCTCATCCTGGAATTTCTAATCTCACCTTCCTGATAGCCCCAGTAAGGATTATAGGTTCGATCCTGAAGATCCAGAACTTCCTGGGTAAGAGGGGCAGATTTGCCTCTTAATACAGGAGTATAGATTCCTGAAAAGTTAACAGAATGATCCTCACCGAGCTTTTTCTCTATAGAAGTATAAAAGGAATTACCGTCAAAAAGAGTTCCATCCATATAGCCCTCCTCAGCATAACGCTTTCCAATAGAAAAAGCATAAAACCATCCATTCCCTACTTCACCAGAGGTATAGGTAGCCATGATTCTACCGGTATAAGATCTATTGGCAGCAGCAACAGAAATTCTGGCGCCTTTTTGATATTTTGAAGCTCTCATTAAAATGTTGGTAGTACCACCCACAGCTCCAAAAATATACTCATTGGGCGCTAAACCATTTGTAAATACCTGGTTCCGCTGAACATCATTCAGTCCTCCCCAGTTATTCCATTGAGGCCTGCCGTCATATAGCTTATTCATTTCTATCCCATTAATCAAAAGCTTCCCATATTCTGAACCCAAGCCCTTGACCCTGAAAAAGGTCTGACTAAAATCGAACGCTGCAGCATTGAGGTACACATCCCGGGTAGACTGAAGTAATCCTGAAATATTATCAAACTCCCCTTCCTCAGTAAAAATCTCGGTATCTGAAAGACTTATAGTGGATTGCTGACTCCTTTCATAAAACTGGTCTGGCTGAAGAATGATATCTTCTAAAATCCTTACTTCAGAACTCAATTTTACAGGAAAGCGTTTGGTTATATAGCCTGGCCTGGACAAAGAAATTATTACTTCAATAAGGCCAATATCAGTCACCTCCAGAAAAAATTCTCCCTGAGTATCTGTAAAGGTTTCCAGAAAGGAACCTTCTATTGCAATTTTTACCTGTGGTAAGGGCACATCGGTGATTGCATCTACTAACCTGCCTTTGATAGCAGGCTGCTGGGAATTCATATTCTGACCTGTAAAGGAGAATAAGAGCACCCAGAACATCAAAATTTTCATCTAGTGCCGCTTCATCGAAATGTGATATAATGTTAATCAATTATCTCATAACTAACAAAATATCAGTACTTTAAACACCCACTAATATCTTATAATTTTGAAGCAAATCCTTATACCGATTTTTTTGGTTATTAGCCTGTATCTTAATTCCGGCAATAGTGTATATTGTCAGAATATGAAGGATTACCAGATAGAGACCGTGGCTTTCTATAACGTAGAGAACCTTTTCGACACCGTAGACGATACTTTGACCTTTGATGATGACAGAACAGTTTCGGGAAAAGATAAGTGGACTATGGATCGCTATAATCGGAAGATAGAGAACATCGCCCGAGTTCTCTCTGAAATAGGTAAATCTGAAGCTGGCAATTCTCCCTTGATAATTGGTTTATGTGAGGTGGAAAATAAAGGGGTTCTGGAAGACCTCATATCTCATTCTTACCTTTCAGATTACAATTATGGTATAATCCATTACGACTCTCCCGATGAGAGAGGGATAGATGTCGCCTTATTATATCGAAAACAGGGATTTATACCTCTTAATTCTCAATCACGAAAATTAATGATATATGAAGCTGATAAGCGTGATTATACACGTGATCAATTAGTGGTTAGCGGATTAATAAATGGAGATGAGGTACATTTTATTGTAAACCACTGGCCTTCTAGATCTGGTGGTGAGGCGAAAAGCAGTTATAAACGTGAAAAAGCCGCTCTGCTGAATAAAAGGATCATCGATTCTATATATCAGGAGAATCCGGCGGCCAAAATTATAGGAATGGGTGATTTCAACGATGATCCTACCAATAAAAGCTTTAAAAAGTTCCTACAAACCAAAGCTGAAATAAAAGAGGTGAAGGAAAAAGACCTCTATAATCCCATGGAATTAATGCATAAAAATGGTAAAGGAACCCTTGCCTACCGTGATTCCTGGAATCTTTTCGATCAATTCTATCTTTCACAGAGCCTGGTATCGAGAGATTTTGATGGATTTCAATTCTATAAAGCTGGGATATTCAATCCTCCTTACGTTATCACTCAAACCGGGCAATATAGAGGATATCCTTTAAGAACTTATGGAAGTTCCGGCTACGAACCCGGGTATAGCGATCACTTTCCCGTTTACCTGTATTTGATAAAAGAGGTGAAATAAAAAAACCTCCGAACAGATCGGAGGTTTTTTTATTCTGATATCACATTTCGATTGCTCTTAATGTGAGACTAGTCTTAATTGAACCATGCGCTCCACGGGATTCTTGAAAGCATTACCACAAAGGCAAAACCATAAAATATGGCCAGCATCTTGAATTTAGGCCTGGAAGTAAGCTTCTTTTTATGCTTCGAATATCCAATGGTGATCAAAGCAATAGCAATGATCATCATTAAAGGATGCTCCACATTATAAAGCCTTAGTACAGAATCACCCATAACACCGCCCATACCTTCCTGAGACCAGGCTTTAAAGTACGGAGTGGTAAAATACAATACAATCCCTATTAGCAATTGTATGTGAGAAACAATAAGGGTAAAAAGGGCGATCCTAAAGTTTGTTGCGGAGTATTCCTTATTCGCTGCAAAACCAATGATGCCATTAAAAGTGGCAATAAGTAGCATAAATAAAACCAGATATGCCCAATATGAGTGGATAAACTGAACTGTTTCGTACATAGTATAAGTGTTTTTAGTATCTGCTAAAATACTAAATGCATTTGTTATTCCCATCGGTTTTCAGCATCCTCTCCTCCCCATAAAAGGGTTGCCAGATAAGGATTGTCTATAAATGGGTTACGGTTACCCTGCGCCGATTCGATTACATCGTTTCGCTGCATCTCAAAGTCTGAAACAGGATCTTCAATATTCCATTTAAGGAAAAGTTCAAGGTTACCTACTTCAGCAAAACTATCGCCATAGCTTAAGTTTACATACATGACCATTCTGGCAACATCTCCTCTCCAGTCGTCACCAGGGAACCATTTATCACCTTCTATAAGTTTGTAATCTCCGCTTCCATCTGTAAAGGGATAATTTAATCGCTCTTCATTCACGTCTATATCTGCGACTCTTAAAAGATGAAGATCATTTTTAGATTCTTCAGTATTCAGCTTCGATTGTGGATAAATATGTTCTGTATTAAAAGTTTCTCCAGAGCTAAGGTCTCCTTCCTGATATTCATCTTCAGGCCTGCTATCTCCGGAATACATCAGGATCACGTTAGATGGATTAGCAGGATCTTCATCGGCATCATATAGGTAATCATGTCTCTGGTAATATTCAAGACGATTTGTATGCTCTGAATTTGTAAAAGTAGACAGCACATCATATAGTAATTCAGGATCTGCTGTAAATGCCACTTCAGCATAATAGTCTTCCAGTTGTGAAGGAATATCGAAACTAACAGATTCCACCACATTGACAGTAACTGTACCAATCACACAGGTCTCTTCAGCATCATCATCACATAATGAATAGGTAAAAGTATCTTCACCTTCGAATCCTGCAGAGGGAGTATAAGTGACCGTGCCATCATTGTTCAATACTGCTGTTCCCGAAGCTGATGAATCATCTACAGATTTCAAATAAGCATCATCCCGAAGATCATCGTTATCCAGCAGATTATCTATCACCACTTCAGTTGTTGTAGTATTAATCACCACCCTGTCGTCTTCAGCTGAAGGTGTTCCTTCATCAGTAACATTAATGGTTATAGTTGCAGTGGAACATGATGGAGTTTCATCTGTATCACAAATGGTATAAGTGAAGGAATCTTCCCCAGAAAAACCATTATTAGCTGTGTAGCTTAATGAACCGTCTTCATTTCTAACCACTGTTCCGTTAAGACCTTCGTCATTAATTTCTGAAAGTGAGGCACCATCAACAAGCTCATCATTATCCAGAAAGTTATTTAAGTCTATAGAGTTATTTTCAGTTACCTCGTAAGAATCTGCGTTAGCTACAGGTTCTCCGGCATCTGTAATATTGATCGTAACTGTGGCTACTGAACATCTATCTGTATCGCCAGGAACACAAAGATCATAAGTAAAACTATCCTCTCCCATGTAATCTGAAGGAGGTGTATAAGTAAATGTTCCATCCCTGTTATCAATTACGCTACCACCCTGAGCAGTCTCAGAATCAAAATCTGATATCCTGGCATTATCTACGGCAGTATCATTGTCCAGAAGAAGATCTACGTCAATAACCAAATCTTCATTCTCCCTTGCGCTGATATTGTCATCTATAGCCTCCAGGCTATCTGTTACCGGCTCAGGCTTTGGCTTTGGTGTATCCTCACTGCTACATCCAAAAAATAAAATTGCAGCGAGTACAAATAAACATTGCTTAATTCCAGTGTTTCTTAGCATACTAATTCAGTTAAATCATTTGATGAAAAAACCTCTTCCCAGTTACGGGAAGAGGTTTTCATAATTATTTATTCAAATATTATTCCTGGAAAAGAACCCATTCTCCCCCGGTTTTGATCACATAGATATCTTCGGTAGTGTTAGTACCGTTGTATACAGCATAAGTAAGAAGATATTTTTGACCTTCTTCTGCACCCGGAGCGATTTCATCTAATAGAAGATTCATTGCTTCAAGTACCATATCCTCATCCCAGCTAGAACCATTTCCTCTCTTTTCGAAATTGTTGTAGTTGGACATACTATCTGTAGGACCCGGATATTCATCAGCAAGTTCTGAAGAGATAAATGCATAATCATCTCCACTTAAAGTATACTTGATGGTGTTATCTGGCACCCATTCAGTTCCGTTATTTCCGAAAGAAAGAGTTTGCTCGATCACGCTTGGAATATTTGTGAAAGCACCATTTCTAAATTGGAATTTAGCATATTCAGTAGACACTCCTTCTCCGCTTTCGTAGAAATCGTAAGCTACAGCAACCATGTCTCCTTCTTCTGCATATGGGAATTCATTTCCTAAGAAAATACCGATTTTGTACATAGCCTCATCTTCATCACTGAAGTTAGGATAGCTTTGCCCCATTTCAGAATATTCTTCTGAACTGAAAGTAAGTGGCATATTCCATGAACCGTTAGTATAGGCGAATACGGTAGTTTCTTCAACTACAGAAATTGTAGAAGGAATAGAATAAGAATCTCCTTCTTTAACCAGGGTCATCATTTCAGTCCCACCTGAGCCATCATAAATTCTATACTCTACGTTAAAAGCATCACCTTCAGCAGCTGAAGGGAATTGCTCATCAAGAAGTATGCTCAATGCTTCCTGTATCATTGATTTACTCCAGTATGCATCTTCACCAGATCTTCTTTCGAAGTTATTATAATTAGCCATGCTTTCAGTAGGTTCAGGATAAGTTCCTGCCAGTTGCTCAGCGATGAAGGCATAATCTGTTGGGTTATCAAGCTCATAATAAGTACCATCTGGAGCACTACCAAATAACACGAAGTTATTCCCGTCAAAACGAACAGTTAGCGTTTCTTCATCAAAATCTCCATAAGTTTCGAAAGTTACAGCGTAAAGCTCTCCTTCTTTAGCATCGAATTCATTTTCAAGAGCGATGGCAATACCATCAGCGATCATTGCATCTGTCCAGTAAACATCCCAACCATCTCTACGGTTAAAGTTACCGTACTGGTCAAGGTTTCCTGCCTGGTCTGGGTAAGTGTCCATTAAACCGGCAGCGATCTCATCTACATCATCATCATCTAAAGTATACTCGATCTCTTCAGCCACTACATTATAAGAAACTTCTTTAAAAGCGCCATTTTTTACCGCATCAAATCTTGAATCAAGAAAATCTGCAACCTTTTCAGTAGAAGTAAAATAGTTTCCTTCAGGATATTCTGAAGCATCTACAGTATACTCCTCTACTCTAATTGGTGAATATAGGTGATATCCAACCTTAATTGAAGATCCTTTTCCAAGAGCCGGAAAATTTTCAGAAAGAACTAACGGAATCAATTCCTTAGCTTCATCTTCAGATCCGAAGTTTGGATAGCTAAAATCAAGGATATCTTCATAATCATCCTCAGTAAGAGTATAATCAATATTACCCTCAACATTTTTCAGACTTGCGTCTATTTCATCGTGAATGTCTTCCATAGGCTCGCAACCTGTAAAGGCGAAACCTATTAACATTGTTATTAGTAAATATGTCTTTTTCATGATTATGTTTTTAGAATTCGAATTTAACTCCTACTGTGTAAGTACGTCCAAACCCGTACCAAACATCAGCTGTTTGAGCGTTTGATCCTCTACCATCAAAGGCAAAACTTACGTATTCAGTATCAAGAACGTTATTCACATTTCCATTTAAAGTTGTT
Source organism: uncultured Flavobacteriaceae bacterium (assembly GCA_965364455.1). GTDB lineage: Bacteria > Bacteroidota > Bacteroidia > Flavobacteriales > Flavobacteriaceae > Christiangramia. Next base: position 29,775 of record CBDTXN010000002.1, on the reverse strand, counting down.
GCGATCGTACCAATTTCAAATTGGTGAGTTAAACCAAGGTCAAGTAAACCATATGCAGGAACTTCCCATGGAGAATAGTCATCTCCAGAACTTACCCCTAATGGATCAAATTCTGAATAAAGATTATCTGCGTAGTTCCAGTTTACTCTAATAAAAGTATCCTCGATTGGCTCGTAGTTTGCTCCAAGTGCGAAAGTATTCTGAGCCGCACCTCCAACTGGTACATCTTCCAGGAAAAGGTTGATAGGGGCACCAACAGGATTCTGTTCGTTATCAAAGATTCTCACGTCGTTTACGTTACTATCCCATTTCCAGTCTCCAATAGAAGCCATACCGGTGATTCTAAGTTCTTCAAAAGGCTCATAAGTAAAGTCGATCTCGATCCCCTGGTGAAGTGCATCTACACCAAGAATATTCGCGAAATATGATTCTTCTGTAGCCTGGTCGAAGAATGACTGAGTAAATGGTTTGTCACTCCAGCTAGTACGATAAAGGTTTACATTAGCTCTTAACTTTTCACTTCTAAATCCATATCCAAGCTCATAACTGAAGATCTTCTGATTTTTAGCATCTTCATTCACAAGGTTTCTGAAATTCTGAAAAACCTGGCTAAAGAAAGGAGCTCTTTCAAAGAATCCAATATTAGCGAATACGTTATGATTATCGTCTAAGTTATAGTTAGCTCCACCTTTTAAACTAGGAGCAACAAAGCTAATCCAGTCAGTTTCCTGTTCAGGATCTGAATCAAGGTAATTGAAGTAATCTACACGTTTATAGGATGTATTTGAGATCGCACCTGATATAAATGCAGAAAGATCGTTCTTGGAGTATTCTGCCTGAAGGAATCCACCTTCCCAGTGTACAAGACCGTCATTATAATAGTTGATCTTATCACCAACTCTGGCAACATTTGCCGGGTTGTTCTCATCACTACCTTCATCCAACCAGTATTCTCCACCTAATAGGTTCTTTACTTCCTGGAAATGTTTCCCTTTATAGTATCTAAGATCAAGACCGGTAAGAAGGTCGATATCTTCAGTGATTTCTGTTGTAAATGTTGAAAGTGCACCGTACCAGTTATGGTCGTTTCTTGAGTTGTAAAGAATAGTTTCTGAACCTAAGGCTCCATTAGCTACGTTTTCGTCTACTACCCTGTCAAGATCGAATGGCTGTAAATTTCCACTTCTATATTCTGAATCTATACTTCTAAGATTAGCAGCTCCGTCGAAACCACCACCTCCTCCAGTTCCGAAGGAAGCATAAACGGCTGTAGATAATTTACTTTTATCTGAAATAGTCCAGTAATGGTTAAGCGACAATTGTGGCTTGTGGTAGAAGTTATCCTGAATATGAGTAACCTCACCATTTAAGTAACCCCAGTCTCCGTTAAAACGAACACCTCTGGCACTTTCACGGAAAGTACTGATTCTTTGAGCAGTTTCACGCTGACCGTGCTCTTGTGGCGCACCGAAAGCAGTAAATGAAAGCTCATGATCTTCATTAATTTCCTGAGCAAAGTTCACAAAGTAAGAGTACCCAGTGAATTCGGTTCCGTCTACAAAACCGTTACCAGAAGTTCTGGAAACAGAAACGGTAGCAGCAAAACCACTATCAAGTTTCCCTGTAGAAACAGTTCCACCAACCTTTAAATATCCGTCATTACCAGTAGTAGTGAAAACATTTCCACCTTCTTCAGCATCTGTAGATTTAGTTACGATGTTAATAGTACCTCCAATAGAAGGAACCGCAACTTTAGAAGCTCCAAGACCTCTTTGAACCTGCATGGTACGGGTTACGTCTGAAAGACCAGCCCAGTTACTCCAGTATACACGACCATTTTCCATATCGTTTACTGGTACACCATTGATCATTACCGCAATGTTCTCTGAATCGAAACCTCTTACACGAAGTTCAGCATCTCCAAAACCACCACCTTGCTTGTGTGCATAGATACTTGGCGTAGTTTTCAAAATTTCAGGAAATTCCTGGTTACTTAATTTAAACTCGATATCCTGAGTTTTAATAGTTGATACCGCAACAGGAGTTTTACGATCGATCGCTAAAGAGTAAGTCGTAACCACGATCTCATCAAGTGCGTTGTCATCTGCCTTTAATACGATATTACCCAAGTCCAGGGTACCGTTAGACATGTTAAATTCAATTTCGGTAGCCTTATACCCAACAAAGCTCACTTTGATCTTTCCTGATGCTTTTTCAACTTCTAAAGAGAAGTTACCATCAAAATCGGTCATTGTACCATTGTTAGTTCCAACTACCATAACATTTGCGCCCGGAAGCGGACCTTCTGAATCAGAATCGATTACCGTACCGGTAATAGTTCCCTGAGCAAAAATCGTAGCAGATGCAAAGAGCATCGCCAGGAAAAATAATTTCCTCATTGTGTTTAGTTTGATTGTGTTTGATTAAAATTCGGGGCAAAAAAACGCAATTCCTACAAAAGAATTATTACCTAAGTGTTAAGATTTTTAACTTATTGCCGCCAAAAAGGGACGTTTTTGACATTTTTATTAACACAATAGATCGATTTTTCCTACAAAAAATTTTTACGACACTGATCTTCAAATATTTGAACCAAACATTCAAAAACCCTAATTTTCCTTAAAAAAAGAACAAAAAAAAAGCTCCGGCAGAACCGGAGCTTTTAAAAATATTATGATTTCTAATTTCTTAGAAATTAAAAGAAACACTTGCGTTCCATGTTCTTCCCCATCCAAAGAAAACATTATTTCTAGTATTTATACCATCATAAGTGTCATCTCCAGGACCAGCAAGAATGTTGGTGTTAGATTCAGAAATATAGATGTTGTCTGTAACGTTGTTCACGTTAACTCTTAAGCTTAATCTATTCTGTCCAAGATCAAGACCATAAGAAGCTCCAAGATCTAACAGACCGAAAGAAGGCAATTCAAATACTTCAAAATTTGGATCATCCAATGCATCTGTAGCATCAAAATCTGCATATAGATTATCAGCATATCTGTAAGTTGCATCTACACTAAGATTGTCAATGATCTGGTAATCTGCACCTGCACTTGCAGTAAATTGTGCAGCATTTCCAACTTTCACTCCATCAAGGCTAAGAACAGCATCATCTACTCCAGGAATTGGATTCTGGTTTTCGTCAAAATAAGAAGCTCTTACGTCATCTTTGTATTCCCAGTTACCCACAGATAACATACCATTCCATCTGAATTTATTTCCAACTCTACCATAGAAATCAAATTCAAATCCTGTATGCACCTGAGTAATTCCAAGAAGGTTGGCAGTACCTCTGATTTCGTTCTCATCTGGCTGACCTTCATTGAAAACAAAAGTTGCAGCATCAGACTCAAATCTATCAGCCCAAGAAGTTCTGTAGGCATTCACGTTCGCATTGAAGTATTGAGAACGGAAACCGTACCCTAATTCAATTCCAAATACCTGCTCATTTGTTAGGTTTGGATTTAAGGTGTTCCCAAAGTTGATATAAACAGCGTCAAATAATGGCTGCTTAGAATAGTATCCAATGTTTCCGAATACGTTATGCTTATCATCAATATTAAAGTTCGCACCACCTTTGATGTTTCCTCCAACGATGTTCTCCCAGTCGGTTTCCTGATTTCCTTCAGGTTCGTTAAAGTATTCTACCCTTTTGAATCCCTGGTTAGATATAGATCCCTGAACAAATGCAGAAAGCTGGTCTCCAACATATTCTAACTGTCCAAATGCTCCAGCCCATCTAACAAGACCATCATTGTAGTAGTCTATCTTTTCCTCATCATCGATGCTCTTAAATACATTTAATGTATTGCTGATAGTAGGATCGTAAGTCTCATTTAAGAATCTTGTTGGATTGTTACTATCTGCAGTAGAAAGGTAAGTATCTCCCCCCATTAGGTCAACTAATCTACGGTAATGGAAACCTCTGTAAGATCTTAGATCTGCTCCAAGATCTAAAGTAATCTTATCAGTTAATTCAGTTTCGAAGTTAGAGATAACACCATACCAGTTGTGAGAGTTTACAGATGAACGTTGTGACATTCCGTTTTCAGCAGAACGATCACCGTTACCTGAGTTCACGAATTGTCCCTGGTATTCTCCATCTCCAGAATAAGGTTGCCTTGGGTCACCAAATGCAGGAACGTCCTGACCAGAGTTCCATGCAAAAATATCATCTATTGGAAGAAGACCATCTTCTGTTAATGGTAATGCAAATGATTGTCTTCCGTTAATTCTACCGATAGATCCTATAGATCCACCACGACCAAATGAAGCATATGCAGTAGTAGAAAGTTTGGAAAGACTGCTAATATCCCATTCCCAGTTAAGAGAGGCTACTGGTTTGTGATAGAAGTTACCAGAAAAAGTGAACTCTTCTCCGTTTCTGTATCCAAAGTCTGGATTGTACTTTTCATTTGGCTCTCCATCTTCACCATATTGAAGATAGCTTGAAAGTGAAGTAAAGAAACCTCTTTGATTATGCTGCTGAGGAGCACCTGTTAACATGAAATTGAATTCATGATCTTCATTCGCCTGGTAACCAACTCCAATAAAGTAGTTATATCCTTCGAATTCGGTTCCGTTAACATAACCATCACCGGCAGTTCTACTCAACAAGAAAGATCCTGACCAACCACTATCGCTTAGTCCGGTATTGTAAGAAGCTACAGTTTTCAAGTAATTATCATTACCAAAACTAGCTTTTACAAAACCACCTTCAGACATTTGTGAAGAACGGGTTACTACGTTAATTGTACCACCAACAGAAGATACGGCTAGTTTAGAAGAACCTAAACCTCTTTGTACCTGTACCGCTGAAGCTACGTCACTAAGACCAGCCCAGTTACTCCAGTATACCTGCCCATTTTCCATATCATTTACAGGAATACCGTTGATCATTACCGCAGAGTTTTGAGTATCAAAACCACGAATTGTGATACGAGAATCTCCAAATCCACCACCTTGTTTAGTAGCGTAGATAGAAGGAGTTGTATTTAGGATCTCAGGGAATTCCTGGTTTCCTAATTTCTCCTGAATCTCTGAAGAACGAATAGTTGATACAGCAACTGGAGTTTGACGATCCTTTGCAAGATCCACAACTCCTGTTATAACAACTTCAGCTAATGCATTAGCATCCGGGTTTAAAACGATCGCACCCAAATCCTGAGTCTGACCATTTGAAACATTAAATTTTACAGTTTTTGTCTCATACCCAACAAAGCTAATTCTAATCTGACCTGTAGCATCTTCAACATCTAAGCTGAAATTACCATCAAAGTCTGTCATAGCTCCCTGTTGTGTACCAACTACCATAACGTTCGCTCCAGGTAATGGTCCATCCATTTCAGAATCCATCACCGTACCAGTGATCGTTCCCTGAGCAAAAACTGTAGCAGATGCAAATAACATCGCTAAGAGTAAAAATTTTCTCATTTCTAAAAAATTTGTTGTTTGTTTGAAATTTTTTGCAAAAGAAGTCAATTTTCTGGAAATACCTGATTTCCTAAATGTTAAGAAAATTGACTTTAACATTTGTCAAAACAAAAAAAGCGCCTGATTTCAAGCGCTTTACAGATTAATATGAATAAAATATTTTAATTCAGGTAATATTTCAGCAAATTCCTGGTAGATGAATCATGTTCATCAACAGATTTTGAATCAAACTCTAAAAGAATCTTACTGGCAAGCTGTTTTCCCAGTTCAACACCCCATTGGTCATAACTAAAAATATTCCAGATAATTCCCTGTACAAAAATCTTATGCTCGTATAAAGCGATCAGTTTCCCCATAGATTCCGGGGTAAGTTTATCTATCAAAATAGTATTGGTCGGCTTATTACCTTCAAAAACCTTAAAAGGTCCAATTCTATCAATTTCTTCCTGGCTAAATCTTTTAGATCGAAGCTCATTTTCAACCTCCTCAGCATTCTTACCATTAAGTAATGCTTCGGTTTGTGCAAAATAGTTAGCCATCAATTTATCCTGGTGCGCCTTATCTCTGAAAAGAGACTTCTTAAATCCTATAAAATCTGCAGGGATCAACTTTGTTCCCTGGTGTATTAACTGGAAAAAAGCATGCTGAGAATTTGTTCCCGGCTCTCCCCATATAATGGTTCCGGTTTCAGAATGCACTTGGTCACCATTGCGATCAACACTTTTTCCATTACTCTCCATTATCGCCTGTTGCAGGTATGAAGGAAATTTACTCAAATATTGAGAATAAGGAATTACCGCTTCACTTTCTGCCTTAAAGAAATTGTTATACCAAATGGTTAGTAAGGCCAATTGAACGGGAAGGTTCTCTTTAAACGGGGTAGTTTTAAAATGCTCATCCATTTTACGAGCACCTTCTAGTAAGGAAGCAAAATTATCATATCCTATGGCCAGGCTTATGGAAAGGCCTACCGCGCTCCAAAGAGAAAAACGGCCGCCAACCCAGTCCCACATGGGGAAGATATTTTTTGGATCTATTCCAAAAGCTTCCACTTTTTGAAGGTTGGTAGAAACCGCGACAAAATGTTTTGAAACCTCTCCCTCTGGCGCAGATTTCAAGAACCATCCTCTTACCGTTGTAGCATTACTCAAGGTTTCCATCGTAGTAAACGTCTTGGAAACGATCAGAAATAGCGTGGTTTCAGGATTAAGATCCTTAATGGTCTCATGAACATGATCTCCATCTACATTAGAAATGAAGTGCATCTTCAAATGGTTCTGATAGAATTCAAGACTTTCAGTAACCATATCTGGTCCAAGGTCTGAACCTCCTATACCAATATTCACAATATCGGTAAAAGCTTTTCCGGTAAAACCTTTCCTTGTCCCATCAATAACCTCATTGGTGAAGTGCTTGATTTTGGTTTTTACCTCTTCAACTTCAGGAACCACATTTTCACCCCTAACCTTAATTTCAGCATCCTTACCTGCTCTTAAAGCAGTATGTAAAACAGGGCGGTTCTCAGTTTGATTTATAGCCTCTCCAGAAAAATAGCTTTCAATCGCTTCTTCCAGCTTACATTCTTCCGCCAGCTTCAGCAATAATTCGCGGGTGTCTTCAGTAATCCTGTTCTTACTTATATCTACATAAAAATCTTCCCATTTTAGTGTAAATTTTTCAGCACGATTTTCATCATTTTTGAACATATCTGTCATATGCTCATTCTCTATCTTCCTAAAATGATCTTCTAATTCCTTCCAGGCCTTTGTTGTGGTTGGATTTATATTATTCATCTATATATTTTTGTAGGGAATTTGCTCTAAATCGTCCTTTAAAGGCTTGATGTAAGCAAAATATTCATCCTTTAGTTCTTCTTCGATATGCTTGGCAGAAGGGAGATTTTGTCTGTAAGGATCCACCTGTCTTCCATTTACCCAAAATCGATAACATACGTGTGGTCCTGTAGCCAGGCCTGTACTTCCAACATAACCAATAACATCTCCCTGCTTTACAGTTTGACCATTTCTTACGGCTCTTTTGGTCATATGCAGATACTGAGTGGTATACTTACTATTATGTTTGATCTTTACATAATTTCCGTTTCCGGAAGTATAACTGGAAGCGATTACCCTTCCGTTAGCAGTACTTACAATTGGCGTTCCATGAGGAGCAGCATAGTCTGTTCCCAGGTGAGCTTTCCACCTTTTCTGAACCGGGTGAAAGCGCCTTTTGGTAAATCTTGAGGATATTCTTGAGTAATTAAGCGGTGCCTTCAGGAAAAAACTTTGCAATGCTTTTGCCTCATCGTCGTAAAAACTAGGTTTTCCTGAAACAGTGTCATTAAGGTATCTGAATGCATAAAAAGGTTTTTCAGAATGCTTGAAGACTGCAGCATCAACTTTATCTATCCCGGCAAAAATGGTATCATCTATATATTTCTCATGATAAACCATCTTAAACTGATCTCCTTTTTGCAGTTTAAAAAAATCGATACTCCACTGGTAGATGTTTGACAATTCGTAAACCAGTAAGTTACTTAATCCCTGAGCCTGCATGGCTTCAGACAAGGAAGAAGTAATAACACCTGAAACTTCTCTTCTTTTTATGGTTACCGGTCGTTTTTTCTTTTCGGCATAGATACTATCCCCAAGGGCAACTACAGTATAGTTGATCTTGTCGTTCTCATAAATGAAATATTCAGGAGTTTTTGCTGAATCTTTAGCTTTTAAAATCATGTACTTTTTCCCGGCAGTTATACGTGCAGGATTAAAAGTATCTTTCACCTTATTGGAGATCTCGAAAACCTTGCCGTGTCCAACTCCGTTCTGGTCCATTATGTAACCAAAACTGTCTCCAGATTCGATCGTATCTTTTACAACTTCAAAATCATTAAGAACAAAACCATATTCTTTTTCAACCGGAGGCAATTCTTTCTTTTTAACCTCCTTGTTCATAGCCTGGTCCTTTTCATCATCATTGCAGGCAACCAGTGCCAGCATCATCAAAAACAATAAACCTAGTTTCTTCAATTTTCTTAGTTTTTATTTTCTGTATTAAATGTATGGTTAACCCATTGTTTTCCCCATTCTTCTTTCTCCTCCTGGCTCCAAAGTTCAGGAAAGAAAGATATTCTCTGAAAACTTGGCGGAAGAAATTTCTTCCAGTTAGTTCCACCGGTTGCCTTTACGGTCTTTTTATCTTTGCTTAAATAACGATAAGCCGCACCCATATGCATTAACAACCAATTGATATTTACATTTACATCAAGATTACGCATCGCCTGCACCAGGTCTTCATTTTTCCTGTCTTCTTCATGCATTTTGAGATAACGGTGATAAAGGGTATTACCGTATACACCATTGGCGATCCTTAAAAACCGGGGAGTGTATCTTTTTTCGAACTGTTTTAAAGTGAGGGTTTTTTCTCCTGTTTTAAGATCTATACCACCTTTTTTCCAATAGATGTTCTCATAAAGATCTTCAACTGAATGTTCTTCTGAATAAGTTTCACGTATTTCAGCTGAAACCAAGTTCTCCAAGGGAGTTGAATACAACTCGATCATTCTGAACTGAGCAGACTGGAATCCACTAGCCGGAAGAAGTGCCATCCTGAATTTCAGAAATTGCTCTCTTTCCATTCCCTTGATCATAACATCAAATGAATCTATAAGAATCCTGAAATATCGGTTTATCCGGTTAAGCTTTTCAATGAAAAAAGAAGGCGTTAGAGTAGCGCTTTCAATGATTTGTTTTTGCTCATGGATAATGAGCTTAAAATACAGCTCTGTAATCTGATGATAGGTGATGAAGATCATCTCATCAGGAAAATGTGTATTTGTCTTTTGCAGACTCAATAAGGTATCCACCTCAATATAATCCCAATAGGATAAATAGCGATCGTAAAGCAGACCATCCAAATAGGACCCCATATCCTGTCCCGAATTTTTAAACTTTTCTTCAAGTTTTATAATCCGTTCCGCGATCTCGGGTTTTATTTCCATATTTACTTCATTAAAATACTAAACTGATGCTTTAGTCCTTTATACGCTTCTAAATCGGCGTCTAAAGAGCCAACTGCCAGATCTGCTTCTATTTTTACCGGAATTTTGTTTTTATCGTCACTAATCCAAAAAGTAAGGCTTTCTTTTTCCTTAAAAACACGACCCGCCAATACGTAAGGTCTGAATTTAAGGGTAGCCACATTTCCAAATTTAGTTTTGATCACTTCCCTACCCAGGAAAACAAGTTTAAAATCAACATTCTCATCATCTAAGAACATTTTCAATCTCATCTCCTCCCCGGGCTTCAAATCATCCCTGTCAATTTGGTTGCGAATATAATAAAATGAAGATAACATATCGTGTACATTCGAGGGTACAGAATAAGTTTTTCTGGTGTTGTTTTTACGATTAAATACGTGTGCCTCATTATCCCTGTGATCGAAGTCTATTTCCAGGTCTTTGGTATATCCACCCTCATTTATTTTTCTAATAAACTTGTAAGGCTTTCCTGTCCTTTTATCTATATATGTCTGATAATCATCATCAACCTTGAAGAAAAGACTTAATAATCCGGTAGATTTACCCCTACCTTTTACGTGATAAACAGCTTTGTTGTTCAGCCTGGTTTCATCAACCTCCAGAGTAGCATAACTGGCATTAAAAACACCGTAGTGAATACGGAATTTAAACCATTCTCCATCCTTAAAGGCCTGTTGTGAAAAGATTTGTGCAGTACTTACCAGAAAAAAGACAACGGTAATTGCAAAGAGTTTTTTAATCATAATAAATTTTCTAAGCATCAGTATTTATGGGGTTAACTCTCTGATTACAATTACTATTCCAAAAGTATCAAAACAAAAAACCCCATCAAATTAATGACGGGGAATTTTATCTTATTAACCAACTAAAACTTAAATTATGAAAAAAATTTAAATATGATTTTTGGTAACCACTCCAAAAATGCGGTGCAAAAGTCTGATATTTCTATCTTACTCACAACCCCTAAATCAAGTTTAACTAAAACATTACCTAATCATCATTTTTTTATTTCCAAAACTTACATTTTAGCAATTTTTTAAATTTAATTTAATGTACCTCGCAAATCCTGCTCTCTTTCAATCGCCTCAAAAAGAGCTTTAAAGTTCCCTTTTCCAAAAGATTGAGCTCCTTTTCGCTGAATAATCTCGAAAAACATCGTTGGCCTGTCTAAAACAGGTTTAGTAAAGATCTGTAATAAGTAACCTTCGTCATCACGATCTACCAGAACTCCAAGTTCCTTTAACGGCTCAAGATCTTCGTCTATTTCACCTACTCTATCTAAGAGATCATCATAATAAGTTTCCGGAACATAAAGAAATTCAACTCCTCTATCTCTTAGCTGAGTCACAGTTTCAATTATGTTATCGGTAGCAAGTGCAATATGCTGTACTCCGGCACCATTATAAAAATCGATATACTCTTCGATCTGAGATTTTTTCTTTCCTTCTGCCGGTTCGTTGATAGGAAACTTGATTCTCCCATTCCCATTACTCATCACCTTACTCATTAAGGCTGTATAATCTGTAGAAATATCCTTATCATCGAAAGAAACCAACTGAGCAAATCCCATCACTTTACCATAGAACTCAACCCATTTGTTCATTTCATTCCAACCTACATTACCTACCATATGGTCGATAAATTTTAAGCCGGTATCCGGAGATTTAGCTTTAGTATTATAAGCCCTGTATCCCGGTAAGAACGGACCTTCATATTCGCCTCGTTCAACAAATAGGTGAATTGTTTCTCCATAAGTATGAATTCCGGAGATGACTGCTTTACCGTTACTGTCTTCCAATTCATAAGGCTCAACATAAGATTTTGCACCTCTCTTGGTTGTTTCCTCGTAACTTTTTCTGGCGTCATCAACCCAAAGTGCGACGAACTTCACTCCATCACCATGTTTATTGATGTGCTCATTTATTTTACCGTCCTGCTCTAGTGGCGAGGTAAGAACGATCCTGATTTTTCCTTGTTGTAAAACATAAGAAACACTATCCTTTTTTCCAGTTTCCAGCCCGGCATAAGCTACCGGTTGAAATCCCCAGGCATGCTGGTAATAATAGGCAGCCTGCTTGGCATTCCCTACATAAAGTTCAACGAAGTCTGTTCCCAGGATCGGTAAAAAATCTTCCGCTTCAGGAACTACTTTTTCTAAGTGTAATGATGTGTTATCTGTAGACATTTGTTCTTTTATTTTGTGATTATTGATATAGTAAAAATTTGAAAAGTAAATTCAAAATGTTACCACATCGCTCTGTCCTGTGCTGACAAATCTTCTTTCATTTCCTATTTATCCTCTTCTTCCAACCAAGATCTATAGTAAGTATCATCTGCGATCTCCATAGCATCTTCAGTTAACATTAATGGTTTAAAAGTATCTACCATCACCGCAAGTTCCTCGGTATCGGTTTGCCCGATACTTCTTTCTACTGCTCCCGGATGCGGACCATGAGGGATTCCTGCGGGGTGAAGGGAAATATGTCCCGCTTCAATATCATTCCTGCTCATAAAATCTCCATCTACATAATATAGTACCTCGTCACTGTCTATATTACTATGACTATAGGGAGCCGGAATACTTTCCGGATGATAATCGTATTTTCTTGGACAGAAACTACAAACTACAAAAGCATCTGTCTCAAAAGTCTGGTGTACCGGTGGTGGTTGGTGTATCCTTCCGGTAATAGGTTCAAAATCGTGAATGGAAAATGCATAAGGATAATTATAACCGTCATAACCCACTACATCAAATGGATGTGTAGCATAAACCATATCGAAGATCTCTCCATTTTTCTTGATCTTGATAAGGAAATCTCCTTTTTCGTCATTCGTCTCCAGCTCATGAGGCTGTCTTAGATCCCTCTCACAAAATGGTGAATGCTCCAGTAACTGGCCGAACCAGTTTCTATACCGTTTTGGAGTATAAATAGGTCTTCTGGACTCTACGATGAATAGTCGGTTATTTTCATCATCGAAATCTATCTTATAGATTGTTCCTCGCGGGATCAATAAATAATCTCCATATTTAAAATCCAGATTCCCTAAATGTGTACGAAGTTTTCCACTTCCCTGGTGAATGAAAATAAGTTCATCTGAATCTGAATTTTTATAAAAATAATCTTCAGTTGAACCTTGTGGAGAAGCGAGGACAATGTCACAGTCTGCATTAGTGAGAACCGGTTTACGGCTCTTTAAAAAATCTGGATGCGGAGTCACCTGAAAACCTCTTAACCTGTAAGATTTTAAATTATTCTCTACAGCGATCTTAGGTCTTGCATCATAACTACCCTTGATCTCCTTGACCTGAGTAGGACGATGTTCGTGATACAGATTAGAGGACATTCCGTCAAAACCAATGGTTCCAAAAAGCTGCTCATAATAGAGGCTCCCATCAGGTTTTCTAAAGATCGTATGTCTTTTATGTGGGATCTTACCTAGTTTATGATAAAAAGGCATAGTTATTTGTTTTTATTCCGACTAAAAACCATTAAATATTTAAAGGATTAGTGGTTTTTCGGCTTAATTTTTCGATTTATACAAATATCATGAAAATTTAGCGAAACAATCTTAAAAGTAGACTAAAAACTGGGAGGTTGGAATATGAAATTATGAAGATCTAATAATACTCTTAAAACCAGAATCCGAGACTGAAAAACCAGTTGCTTTCATCCACCTCGGGAGTATAAGTATATTTAACTTCCAAAGGCCCCATGAAGGTCTCGATACCATATCCCAAAGCGTAGCCGGTATAGTCTGGCAGGGTAAACCATTCCCCGGTAGAAAAAATTCGGTCCTTAACATTGGCAATATTAGCACTGGCAATTATGTGGTTGTTTTTAAAAAGTTCATAATCCAGCTCTAATAAGGCTTTGATATAGCTATCTGCAGAAAGGCTTAAAAAATCGTACCCAAAGAAAGGCTTGATATTATTTATAAAATCGTTACCGTATCCTCCTAAGATAAAATCCAGTACTTCAGTTTCATCATTTCCAATTTTAAAACCGGTTTCAGTAGAAATTCGGGTGGTAAAACGGTTAAAAGGTGTGGTTGCGTAACCTATTTCTCCCTGAGCAATCGAAAATTCCGCAAAATTATCATTGTAATCTGAAGAGTAAAGATAAAGATGAAAATCCCCCTTAAAGGTTAACCCCTGTCTTGGGAAATATTTATTGTCATAGGAATCATAGATCAAATAACCAAAAGCACTGGCATAATGACTATTGTCGAAAACCACCTCATCGGCATTATTCTCTATATCATTAAAAGTTGTTGAGCTAAATTTTAAATATTTGTGCTCCAGCCCAATACCAAATGAAAAGACCTGCTGGAAGAGGGTTTGGGCATAGATCTGATTCGTGAAATCCTGGAACTCTACTTCAAGCTCTCTTAAACCTGCCAAATCCTCAGACCCATCTATTCTCCTTATCGTATTAAGATCTATATGTTCGAAAAAAGTATTATAACGTGAGTTTAATCCAACACTCCAGTAATAACCCTTATCCAAATAATAATTAAAGTTGTACCTCAAATTATCCCCTACTATAAGATCTATAGAAGCCACGTCATTGGCAAAAAGCAAACTTTTACGGGTAAGGTTTACCAAAGCACTGCTTTTATATAAGCCATCATAATGAAGCCCCAGCCTAAGTAACATTTTGTTGGTACTTTCCTCTATCTGCATGGCCAGTTTATAATTCCCCTCGTCATCTTCCGGAATTAGCTGATAGCTTATGCGGTCAAAATTCCCTGTAGCTGAAAGGTTATTTATCCCGATATTAAGATCATCGAAATTAAAAGGTTCATCATACCGCAACTTTAATTTTCCCTGAACATATGCTTGTGGATAGGTATTATTTCCCTTAATACTAAGAGAATTGATGTTGAAAGAATCAATTTTACGAATCGGCTTTCGGGTAATAGGTTCAGCTGATTTCAAATCATACTTTTCGAGCTCAGTAATTTTATTTGTTGCAGCTACCCTTCCGGAATCAATGATCGCATTACCTTCTTCAAAGGATAGAACCGTAAATGGCGTAATATCCGGTTTAATATAAATATCGGTTAACGGCCTTTTAATCTTCATGTCTTTGATCGTCCTGAAATTGCTAATCTGGTTCATGATCTCAAAGACATTGTTCAGCTTATCTCTTTTAGATAGGCTATCCTGTACATCTACCCCAATAATGATATCTGCTCCCCGGCTTCGCATTTCCTCGATTGGATAGTTATTCGCCACCCCTCCATCGGTGAGAAGTTGGTCATCGATTTTTATCGGACTTAAAATGGTTGGAATTGCTCCACTGGCTGAAATTGCCTTGGCCAGTGACCCGCTTTCCAGTACTACCGCTTCTCCTGTTTCTACGTTAGCTGCAATACAAAAGAATGGGATTGGTAATTCTTCAAAATCATCTATACCACTAACATGCATGGTAAGCCTGGACATGAGATTATAGATGTTCTGTCCTTTAAAGAGACCACTGGGAAATGAAATATCGAAATTATCAAAGGGTAGAGTGATAGCGTATTTCTCTGCATCCTCTTTCTCATAAAACGTTTTAGCTCTTCGAGGAAGGTTATCCTGAATGAGAATGTCGAAATTTTGCTCTTTAAAGATAGAGTCGAGTTCACTGGCAGAATAGCCTGAAGCGTATAAACCACCAATAATTGCACCCATACTTGTACCGCCTATATAATCTATTTTTACTCCCTGCTCCTCCAGTACTTTTAATACTCCAATATGCGCAAGACCTTTAGCTCCACCCCCACTAAGGACCAGACCAACTTTTGGAGGATCATTTTCCTGGGCATGCACCAGTAGGTTAAAACTAAGGAACAAAAAGATTAAAAATCTTCGCATTTATGAGCTATGATAATGATTATATAATATTTGAGCTTTTGACGATCCTACAACCTCAGCTAGATCTTTTTTTGATGCTTCTTTTACTCTTTTTAAAGATCTGAAATGTTTTAATAATTCCACAACCGTTTTTTCACCAATTCCCTGAATAGATTCCAACTCTGTATTAAGCGCTGTTTTACTCCTTTTATTACGATGAAAAGTTATTCCGAATCTATGCGCTTCATTTCTAAGCTGCTGAATGATCTTTAAAGTTTCAGATTTTTTATCAAGATACAAAGGTATTGGGTCTTCCGGGTAAAAAATTTCCTCCAGTCTTTTGGCTATTCCTATGATCGCGATCTTGCCCCTTAATCCCAAATCATCCAGAGCTTTCACCCCGCTAGACAACTGACCTTTTCCACCATCAACAATGATCAGTTCAGGGAGATCCTCACCTTCATTAAGCAACCTACGGTATCTTCTAAATACAACTTCTTCCATGGAGGCAAAATCATCTGGACCTTCCACGGTCTTAATATTAAATTTACGATAATCTTTTTTACTCGGCTTTCCGTTCTTAAAAACCACACAGGCGGCCACAGGATTCGTACCCTGAATATTGGAATTATCAAAACATTCAATATGCCTCGGCTCTTTGCTTAACCGAAGATCTTCCTTCATCTGGGCCATAACACGGTTCACATGCCTGTCTGGATCTACAATTTTCATTTGTTTAAACCTTTCCTGGCGGAAATACTTGGCGTTCCTTACCGATAGTTCCACGATCTTCTTTTTATCTCCCAGTTTCGGAACGGTGATCTTCACCTCTTCACCAACATCCACTTTAAAGGGAACATAGATCTCGTTAGAATTAGAACTAAATCTCTGGCGGATCTCTACAATTCCCAGCTCTAAAAGTTCCCGGTCGCTTTCGTCCAGTTTCTTCTTCATTTCAATGGTATGCGACCTGATGATCGCTCCGTGAGATAACTGCAGAAAATTTACATAACCGTATCCCTCATCGGTCACTACAGAGAAGACATCCACATTATTTATCTTCGGATTCACCACGGTAGATTTCGACTGGTAATTCTCTAAAACGTCGATCTTGTTCTTTATCCTTTGAGCATCTTCAAACTCCATTTTCTGGGCATGCTCCTTCATCTGGTTCCGGAATCGCTGCAGTGAATCCTTAAAATTACCTTTAACGATCTGTCGTATAGCTTCTATATTATTATTATATTCCTCTTCCGGCTGCAAACCTTCACAGGGACCTTCGCAATTTCCTAAATGATATTCCAGGCAAACCTTGTATTTCCCGTTGCTTATCTTGTCTTCAGCCAGGTCGTAATTACAGGTTCTAAGTTTATAAAGACCTTTAATGAGATCTAGCAAGGTATTTACTGTTTTAAAACTTGTAAAAGGACCATAATATTCACTGCCATCTTTGATCAATCTCCTGGTAGGAAAAACTCTTGGAAAACGTTCATTTTTGATACAGATCCAGGGATAGGTCTTGTCATCCTTTAGCATCACGTTAAACCGCGGCTGAAGTTTTTTGATAAGATTGTTTTCCAGCAAAAGAGCATCAGTTTCTGAAGAAACAACAATATGCCTTATCTCATGGATCTTCTTTACCATCACCCCAATGCGGTGACTATCGTGACTTTTATTGAAATAAGAGGTGACCCTTTTTTTGAGATTTTTAGCCTTACCCACATAAAGTATCTTCCCGTTCTTATCGAAATATTGATAAACACCAGGGCTGTTAGGCAAAGTTTTTAGCTGGACGTCTAAAGCAGGTTTTTCCATTAGTTCAAATTTAAAACATAATTAAGAGCCTACCTGTTTTCGGCATTACAAATTATAAAAACAGGAATTGCCAGAAATACAGCAGGTTTTTATATAAATTTGATTTTAACTCAGAAAGCGTCTGATGCAAAGATCACCTTCAATAAAGGTTTACCTGGCGATATTCTTCGCCTCACTTTATTTGCTAAGCCCTCTGAAGGATGAAATTCTGGAAATTTCTCATGGTCTTTCCCATAAAATGGCAGAGACCCTGGTAAGACTTCAGCAGCATCAGCATTCACATACCCATTCAATTTCACATTCTCACCCTCATTCGCATAACAAAAGTGAGAATACTACCCATTCAGATTCTCATCAACATGAAATGCTGGAATTTATCACAACGGTATTGGAGGTTCCAGATGAAAAACAAAAACAGGCTGAATCTACTAAGGATATGTACGATAAGCATTTAGTGCAATATTCAGACGAAGTTGATAAATTTCTTGAATCGACCGAAAACAAAAAGATAACATACCTTTTAAAAAATTATTCACTCAGTATAGGATTACTTAACCCGCCTCCCGAGTTTAACTCTCTTAATACATAATACAACAACCTTCACTGAACGGTTGTTTCCAAAAAATTTTTACGAAATCGAAGCATAGCCTTATCAGAAAACCTGGATAATTTTTCCGGGCCTGATTGATTATGCTTGAAATAAACAATACATGAAAAAAATATTGATTGTAATATTTTTTCTCTGTGGAATTGGTTTTGCCCAGACTCAAAATTTCGAGGGCAAAATAACCGATGGTAGCGGGAATCCGCTGGAAGATGTTGCTATTTATGATAGCACTTCTGGCTTTCACACCCATACCAATTCCATGGGAGAGTTTACATTAAAGAACGTCTCGGCCGGGGATGTGATCAACATTACATTTTTAGGGTTTGAGCGAATAGAATACAGTATAAAAAGAGAAGATTTTAATAGTAGAAAGGTTTTTGAACTCAAGGAAGCTTCGCTAAGCCTGGAACAGGTGGTTTTAAGCGGTAGTAGAAATCCGCTGAGTGAGATCATGAAGATCGATCTCAAAATAAATCCGGTAAAATCTTCCCAGGAGATCCTGCGGAAAGTTCCGGGTCTCATTATCGGCCAGCATGCCGGTGGTGGAAAAGCAGAGCAGATCTTTCTGCGTGGTTTTGATATAGACCATGGGACAGATATATCACTTTCTGTAGATGGGATGCCGGTAAATATGGTTTCCCACGCACATGGACAGGGATACAGTGATCTTCATTTCCTTATACCTGAAACCATTAAAAATATCGAATTCGGAAAGGGGCCATATTATGCCGATTACGGTAATTTCACTACTGCCGGGTTCGTGAATTTTAGAACCATAGACAAGCTGGATCAAAATATGGTTTCCATGGAGCTGGGCCAGTTCAACAATAAGCGCCTCGTTGGCATGTTCAACGTGCTGGACAATGAATACAGCAGTGCTTATATAGCTAGTTCCCTCAACCTTTTTGATGGTCCGTTTGAAAGTCCGCAGAATTTTAACCGGTTCAACATCATGGGAAAATACAATTATAAGGTTCCCGGAAAGGAAGAACTAAATCTTACGATTTCTCATTTTCAAAGTAAATGGGATGCTTCCGGACAGATCCCAGAGCGGGCGGTAGCCGATGGTTCCATTACCAGGTTTGGTGCAATTGATGATACCGAAGGTGGAAATACCAGCCGCACAAACCTTTTGGTAAATCACACTAAAATGCTTCCAAATTCGAAGAAATTAAAGACACGGGCTTTCTTTTCTCATTATGATTTTGAGCTTTATTCCAACTTTACCTTTTTCCTGGAAGACCCTGTTAATGGTGATCAGATTAAGCAAAAGGAAGACCGGAACTTACTTGGCGCTGAAACAGTTTTCGAATATAATGGAAATCAGTTACCTCTGGAATTGGACTATTCTGCTGGTATCGGTTTTAGATATGACGATAGCAATCTCAATGAACTTTCCAGGACGAAGAACCGCGATGAACTTGTAGAGAGATTGGCCTATGGAAACATCGATGAAACCAATCTTTATGCGTTCTTAAATACCGGTTTCAACCTTGGAAAGCTTCAGGTCAATCCGGGCCTAAGAGTGGATTATTTCAAATTTGATTATGAAAACCTTATCACCGAAACTTATAATAACAAAAGTGAGGATAAGGTATTTTTTAGTCCTAAGCTGAATTTCAACTATAACGCCTCAAATGCATTACAGCTTTACCTTAAAAGCGGAATTGGCTTTCACTCGAATGATTCCCGGGTAGTGGTGGCAAGAAGCGGAGAAGAAATTCTACCTGCAGCTTATGGAACAGACCTTGGGCTCATATACAAACCAAATAACAAATGGATCTTTAATACCGCGGCATGGCTGCTATACCTGGATCAGGAATTTGTGTATGTGGGCGATGCGGCAATCGTTGAACCCAGCGGAAAAACTAGAAGACTGGGACTGGACCTTGGGGTGAGATACCAGGCAAAAGACTGGCTATATATCTATAGTGATGTGAATTATACGTATGCCAGAAGCACAGAAGAAGCAAATGGCGAGGATTACATTCCCCTGGCCCCGGAATTTACCTCTTCCGGCGGATTGGCTGTGGAAAACCTTGCAGGCTTTTCAGGCGCATTAGCATACAGGTATATTAATGACCGTCCTGCAAATGAAGATTTCAGTATCACTGCAGACGGATATTTCATCACTGATCTTAATTTGAATTATCGTTTCAATAATGTCCAATTTGGAGTGATCATTGAAAACATTTTCAATACCGAATGGAACGAAACCCAGTTTGCCACCGAAAGTAGATTGCAAAATGAAATAACATCTGTAGAAGAATTACACTTCACCCCTGGAACACCATTCTTTCTAAGAGGAAAAGTGAGCGTTTATTTTTAAAATTTAATAAAGAAATCCCGGTTAATTTTTCAATTTTAACCGGGATTCTTCGCTAAAATCCAAAAGTTTATCGTTTATTTTTGCCGTTAAGTGAAGCAGCAGCTTTTTAGTATATTGCAACATGGAAAAAATAGTTATCGGCAGGTTTGACAAAGCAGATTTCCCCGCTTTAAATCTCTTCGATATTGCAGTGAAAGTCGATACCGGAGCATATACTTCCTCGATTCATTGTAACAACATAATTGAAAAAGATAACTCCATTCAATGTACTTTTCTTGATGAAGAACATCCTGCCTACAACGAGAAGCAGATGACTTTTGAAGATTATGACATTGTATTTGTTAGAAGTAGTAACGGAATAATTCAAAAAAGATATCAGGTAAAGTCTAATATTAAACTATTCGGAAAAATTTTTAAGATCTCACTTTCTCTTTCAGACAGACAGGAAATGAGATATCCGGTATTGATTGGACGGAAGTTTTTAACCAAAAAATTTATAGTAGACACAGAATTGATCGATGTGTCTTATAACAAGAAAGTAGATGAAAATAAGAATTCTCTCTAGAAACCCTAAATTATATTCAACAAGCCGACTGGTTGAGGCAGCGAAAAAAAGAAAGCACGATGTAGAAGTTATTGATCCTTTGAAGTGTGATATCGTTATAGAAAAAAGGAAACCTAATATTTATTACAAGGGAGGATATATTGAAGGTGTAGATGCGATCATTCCAAGAATAGGTGCATCGGTTACCTTTTACGGTACTGCAGTAGTGCGTCAGTTCGAGATGATGGGTTCTTTTACTACTACAGATTCTGAAGCTTTGGTTAGAAGCCGGGATAAATTAAGAAGTTTACAGGTACTTTCCAGAGCCAAGATTGGGCTTCCTAAAACCGTTTTTACAAATTATTCCAGAGACGTAGAAGGGGTGATCAAACAGGTAGGAGGTACTCCCCTGGTAATAAAGCTTCTTGAAGGTACGCAAGGTGTTGGTGTTGTTCTGGCTGAAACTAAAAATGCAGCCTCTTCTGTTATTGAAGCTTTTAACGGCTTGCAGGCTAGGGTGATCGTACAGGAATTCATCAAGGAAGCGAAAGGTGCTGACATTAGAGCTTTTGTTGTTGATGGACACGTTGTTGGAGCCATGAAAAGGCAGGGAAAAGAAGGAGAATTCAGATCTAACTTGCATCGCGGAGGAAGCGCCGAGGTTTTTGAACTTAGCGATGAAGAAGAAATTGCCGCAATAAAGGCTACTAAAGCGATGGGACTTGGTGTTGCCGGGGTAGACATGCTTCAAAGTGCACGCGGCCCTCTAATCCTTGAAGTAAACTCTTCACCCGGACTGGAAGGAATTGAAGCAGCTACAGGAAAAGATATCGCAAAAACCATCATAAGATATATTGAAAGAAACGTATAGTATATGCCTCGTATAGACAAGGACAATGTTCTTGAAATTTTAGGTGAAAAAGTACTACCCGGGAAGGGAGCTACCATCAATTTTAATATGGCCAAGCTCTACACTACTACCTCTGTGGAGGTTCCGGTGATAATTGAACGTTCTAAAAAACCCGGCCCGGTGGTCCTTTTAACCGCCGGAATTCATGGCGATGAGATCAATGGTGTAGAGATCATAAGGCAGATCATTTCTAAAGGAATCAATAAACCCAGGATTGGGACCATTATTTGTATTCCTATCGTTAATATTTTCGGGTTTTTAAATATGTCCAGGGAATTTCCTGACGGCAGAGATCTGAACAGGGTTTTTCCAGGTACCAAGCATGGTTCCCTAGCCAGCCGATTCGCCTATCAGTTCGTTAAGAAGATTCTTCCAATTGCAGATTTTTGCCTTGATTTTCATACCGGAGGAGCATCCAGATTCAATGCACCACAAATCAGGGTCAAAAAAGGCGACGAGCAAAGTATAAAATATGCCCGCATCTTTAATGCACCTTTTACCATACACTCCAAAACTATCACTAAATCTTTCCGGGAGACCTGTTCTAAACTGGGAATTCCAGTATTGCTTTTTGAAGGAGGAAAATCCCTGGACAGTAATAAGGATATTGCCAAACATGGCGTAGATGGCGCTATGAGGATTCTTAGCCACCTTAATATGCTAGGTACTAAATTCGAATATCCAGACGTGAAAAAAGAAACGGTGCTTATAGGAAATAGTTCCTGGTTAAGGGCCAAATATAGTGGGCTGCTGCATATTAAGATCCCATGCGGAAAACATGTTGAAAAAGGAGAATATATCGCCACCATTACCGATCCATATGGTAAATTCAGGCATAAAATAAAAAGCAATAGTGAAGGCTATGTTATAAATGTAAATGAGTCACCAATAGTTTACCAGGGTGATGCCATTTTTCATATTTCTATGCAACCAAAAACTGAGGAACATGAACAAGGAGGAGCTTAGAAAGAAATTCAAGGAAGAAAGGCTTAAACTGGATAAAGAAGAAATAGAGCAACTGAGTCTTGAAATTGCAAACAGATCCCTTGAGTTACCGGTTTGGGAGTATAATTATTACCATATTTTTCTAAGTATCGCCGAACAAAAAGAGGTTAATACTGAATATTTGCTGCACATACTTCAGGGCAAGGACAAAGATATTATCATTCCTAAAGCTGAGCCTCAATCATCAAAACTGATCAATTTCCTGTTAACAGATCAAACCGTCATCAAAAAAAATAGATGGAATATTCCCGAACCAGAGCACGGGATTGAAATACCAAATAAAAAGCTGGACGTTGTTTTTATTCCTCTACTGGCCTTTGATAAAGCCGGACACAGAGTTGGCTATGGCAAAGGTTTTTACGATAAATTTCTGGCCAGCTGCAAGCCCGATATCATTAAAATTGGCCTCTCATTTTTTGAGCCAGTTGAGGAGATAAAGGAAGTGTTTAGCAGCGATATTCCTTTGGACTATTGCATAACCCCCGAAAAGATTTATGAATTCGGCTCAAATTAAATTTTGTAGGGATAAGGTTTATACCTTATTTTTAACCTAACCAATTCATTCTGATGCTCAACGACCTACAGTTAAACAGCATACTTGAAGACTTTGATATAGCCTACTGGAAGATCAATCTTTTTTCCAAGGAGATAACCTGGTCTGAACATTTTAATATACTGGTAGGTAGGCCGGAGATCAAGGAAGACCGCTTCGAATACTTTATCAACCACATCTTACATCCCGATTATCGTTACGACTTCAGAATCCATTTTGAAAAGCTAATTAAGGATAATGAACCTTTCAGTTTTGAGATAAAACTCAAGCTTGAAAATGGTAAGTACCGCTGGTTCGAGTGCAAAAACCAGAAAAGCAGGGAGAGAGAAACTGAATTCAGGGAAACAGCAGTTCTTCTGTTTGTAAATATTCACCAGAGCAAGCGTGACCAGTACACTATCGAGGAGAATTTCTTCTACTATCGTGAAACAGCCGAAATGACTTCCACCGGTGGTTGGTATGTAGATACGGTGAACAAGAATATTTATTGGGACGATGTTTCATTGAAGATCGTCGAATGTCCCAGGAATTTTCAACCGGCCTACGAAGACCGCATGGATTTTTATGCAAAAGAGCATCACAACCGCATGCGAAATGCTTTTGATAAATGTGAGAATTTCGGGATTCCCTTTAAGCTAGAGCTCAAAATGGTTTCCTTTCAGCAAAGGGAGTTCTGGGTAAGGTTAACCGGCAAACCTGTTTATAATGATGAACAACAGGTGGTAGGGATAAGAGGGGTTCTTCAGAATATAGATGAAAATAAAAACAATGAATTAAATCTTCAGAATTCGTTGGATATAATTGCCACTCAGAATTCAAGGTTATTCAATTTTGCCCATATAGTTTCACATCATCTAAGATCTCACAGCAGCAATCTTAGCCTGATTGTAGAATTGCTTCGGGAGTCGAAAACAGACCGGGATAAACTGGATCTTTTAGCTAATGTAGAGGATGTAGCAGGTAACCTTGATTCTGCTATATCCAGATTAAATAATATTGTTAGTATTCAAACTTCCCTGAAGAAAGAAAGGGTAAGTATAAGATTTGAGGAAGCGTTAGAGATCGTTTTGGCATCGATATCCTCCCTGATTAATCGAGAAAATGCAAAAATCGTCGCTGAATTTCAAGACTTGAAAGAAATTCGCTATATCCCTGAGTATCTTGAAAGTATTTTACTAAATTTAATCACGAACGCTATCCGGTACAAGCAACCGGGGCGAAAACCAGTCATTTTTATACAGACCTATATCGAGAACGACAAAGAGTATTTGGAAGTTAGTGATAATGGTATGGGTATAGACCTCGATGAACATGGTGATAAGATGTTTGGAATGTACAAGATCTATCATCCTAGTAATCCCGAGGCGAAAGGAATTGGTTTGTTCATTACTAAAAATCAGGTAGAAGCCCTTGGGGGGACCATATCTGTTAGCAGTACCCTGAATATCGGGACAACCTTTAAAATTAAATTCTAGATTCTATCTACTATGGGGCAAAAAGTAGAATTAGCGTGTATCATCGATGACGATAAGATATACGTAAACTTAGTCAAGAAGATCATCGAGATCAAAAAACTTTCTGAAAACCTACTTATCTATAAAAACGGTAAGGAAGCTCTGGATTACTTCAAAGAGATCATGGAAAATGCGACCGATGAAGATAAATTACCAGATATTATCTTCCTGGACCTTAATATGCCGGTAATGGATGGCTGGGAATTCCTTAATGAGTTTATTAAGATCAAGAACAATTTAAATAAAAAGATAACCCTATACGTGGTTAGTTCTTCTATAGATCCACGTGACCTGGAAAGAGCCAAATCTTTCAACCTGGTTACAGATTATCTTATCAAGCCAATAGAATTAAAGAAGTTTGAAAAGATCTTCGAAAGAACCGCCGCTTAAGCTTCCTTCTTTTTAGTTATCTTCTCATTCTCTTTCTCCTTAGGAAAAGCCCTTTTATTGAACAAAAGCAACATTGCAACACCAACACTTATCGCTGAATCTGCGATATTGAAAACAGGCTCAAAGAAAGTAAAGTATTTTCCACCCCAGAATGGGATCCATTCAGGTAGATAACCTTTCCACAAAGGAAAATAAAGCATATCTACCACCTTTCCATGAAATAATGAACTGTAACCACCTGCTTCCGGTAAAAAGCTTGCTACCTGGCCATAACTATCGTTAAAGATAACTCCATAGAATACCGAGTCTATAATATTTCCAAAGGCTCCGGCAAAGATCAGGGCAATAGAGATAATCAAAATTCTGGAGCCTCCTTTTCTAACCGAATCCCAAAGCCAGTATCCAATCCCCACGATTGCTGCAAGACGAAAAAGGGTCAAGGCGAGCTTACCATATTCTCCGGGAATTTTCGTCCCCCAGGCCATACCTTCATTTTCCACAAATAAAATCCTGAACCAGTCGAAGACCTCGATCTCCTGTCCTAAGGCAAAGTTCGTTTTAATGTATAATTTGGAAATCTGATCGATTAGAAGAATCAGTATTATAAGGAATCCGGCTTTTTTAAGGGACATGAATCTATTTTGTTTGAAAACGGGTCAAAAATACTAATTTTAATTAGTTTTTAAGCACCTTAATATTACCGTCTATACTGGTTAATCTTAACGGATTTCGCCCTGGAAGAAATTCAGGGATTTCAACGCTACCGTTCCTGCTATTTGCTTCGATAAGACCAGAAGATGTTTCTATTAATATATTTCCCGTATAAGTATTGATCACTGCAGTACCCGAATAATTAATCAAATTACAATAACCCTGTTTTAAATTGGCATGGATAGATTTAAATCCTCCGTTTGCCTCTAACGCAGCAAGATTGGAATTAATAGTGACCTCCATTCCCTGTGGGATCTCCATTTCTATTTCAAAAGAAAATACTTTATGGGCACTAAGTTTATCATACCCGCCTGAAAGCCTTTCCGGATATTCAGTAGTAATCTTTAACTCTTCCTGCCCAACTACCGATCTCAAGAATATTTCCCTGAAATACTCACCTTCAGAATGTGAAGTAATCTTTATTTGAGAGCTATTTGTTGCAACAATCCTGATAAGGTAAACCTCATCTGTCTCTATATTGATGCGCTTTATTTCACCGGCATCAATAATCTCACGGGTATCTTTCTGGCCATAACAAATTCCAGCCATTAAAAGTCCGGCAAACAGCACAAAATACCTCAGCATCATCCTATAACTTAAAAAAACGCCCAAAACATTAGAATTGGGCGTTTGAATAAAAATTTTTTTTCAGCTTTTAACGCTGCATATTCTTAGCTTCAATACTAAGAGTTGCATGAGGAACAAGGAGTAATCTTTCCTTGGCAATAAGTTTACCGGTAACTCGGCAAATACCGTAAGTTTTATTCTCAATACGCAAAAGCGCGTTCTTCAGGTCTCTTATAAACTTTTCCTGACGGATCGCCAACTGTGAATTAGCCTCCTTACTCATGGTTTCACTTCCCTCTTCAAAGGCCTTGAATGTTGGTGAAGTATCGTCTGTACCGTTATTCCCATCATTCTTATAAGCATTTTGATAGATCTCAAGTTGCTCCTGAGCTTTTTCAATTTTCTTCTTGATCAGAGTTTTGAACTCTGCAAGATCAGCATCGCTGTAACGTTCTTTTACATCCGTAGACATGGCTTAATGTTTTTTAATAAACAATTTAGTGGCAACTTCATCAAATTCTACTTCAGCACCTTCTTCTACCACCTCTGCAAATTCGAGGTTCGCAGTTAATGTTTCGTTCTTAATATAAGTTATATTATCTTTTACAGCATCCTCGATAATGCCGTTTTTTTGTAGGGTTATATCAATTGTATCAGTCACTTCGTAGCCTGAATCCTTGCGGAGGTTCTGGATCCTGTTTACCAGTTCCCTGGCAACACCTTCCTTTTTCAACTCCGGACTAATACTTACGTCCAGGGCTACTGTAAGGCCACCATTACTGGCAACCAACCATCCTTCGATGTCCTGTGAAGAGATCTCTACCTCTTCAAGCGACAATTTAATTAAATTTTTGTTAATTTCTACTTCAATCTCGCCGTCACGCTCGATTTTAGAGATATCCTCAGGACTAAACTGATTTATATTACTGATAATCAGCTTTATATCCTTACCAAATCTTGGGCCAAGAACTCTAAAATTAGGTTTTATTTGTTTTACCAACAGGCCTGACGCATCATCAATAAGCTCTATTTCTTTAACATTCACTTCCGATTTGATCAGATCTTCAACTGCTTCGATCTCTTTCTTCTGTTCCTCGTCAAGCACCGGAATCATTACTCTTTGCAAAGGTTGGCGCACCTTGATCATCTCCTTTTTTCTTAGCGAAAGCACTAAGGAAGAAATGATCTGAGCCTTTTCCATCTTCCTTTCAAGCGATTTATCAACAAATTTCTGTTCAAAAACCGGGAAATCAGCGGTATGCACAGATTCTGAGGCATCTTTGCCGGTAGCGGCATTAAGATCCATAAAGAGCCTGTCCATAAAAAACGGTGCAACCGGAGCTCCAAGTTTTGCTACTGTTTCAAGACAGGTATAAAGGGTTTGATAAGCAGAGATCTTATCCTGCTCATAATCGCCTTTCCAGAATCTTCTTCGGCTCAATCTAACGAACCAGTTACTTAAATTCTCCTGAACAAATTCTGAAATTGCTCGGGTAGCTTTCGTTGGCTCATAATCTGCATAGAACTTATCTACTTTCTCAACAAGTGTATGTAATTCTGAAAGTATCCATCTGTCTATTTCTGGTCTTTGCTCTAAAGCAACATCATCTTCAGCATAACTAAACTCATCGATGTTAGCATATAGCGTAAAGAACGAGTAAGTATTGTATAAGGTACCAAAGAATTTACGCTGAACTTCCCCAATACCTTCAATGTCAAACTTCAGGTTATCCCAAGGGTTTGCATTAGAGATCATATACCAACGAGTGGCATCTGGTCCATAAGTTGAAATAGTCTCAAAAGGGTCTGCAGCATTTCCTAAACGCTTGGACATTTTCTGTCCATTCTTGTCTAATACAAGACCGTTAGAAACAACGTTTTTGTAAGCAACATCATCAAAGATCATAGTTGCGATCGCATGCAATGTATAGAACCAACCACGAGTCTGGTCAACCCCTTCTGCGATAAAGTCGGCTTTACGCCACTTATCTTCTACCTTTTCTTTGTTCTCAAATGGGTAGTGCCACTGTGAATAAGGCATGGATCCAGAGTCGAACCAAACGTCGATTAGATCTGCTTCACGTTTCATTGGTTTTCCTGAATCGGAAACCAAAGTAATCTTATCTACCACATTCTTGTGAAGATCTACTTTATCGTAGTTCTCTTCACTCATGTTTCCTGGTTCAAAATCTTCGAAAATATCTTTTTCCAGAACTCCAGCTTCCACGGCTTTCGCCATTTCTTCCTTTAACTGCGCTACAGAACCCATCACTTTTACTTCGGTTCCATCTTCTGTTCTCCAGATTGGCAGCGGAATTCCCCAATACCTACTACGGCTCAGGTTCCAGTCGTTGGCATTAGCCAGCCAGTTTCCAAAACGCCCTTCCCCGGTAGATTTCGGTTTCCAGTTAATGGTCTGGTTTAATTCATGCATTCTATCCTTGAATTCGGTCACTTTAATGAACCATGAATCCAATGGATAATATAATATAGGTTTGTCTGTTCTCCAGCAATTTGGGTAGCTGTGAACATATTTTTCAACTTTAAATGCTCTGTTCTCCTCTTTTAGCTTTATAGCTAATTCTACATCAACAGATTTTTCTGGAGCCTGGCCTTCGTCATAATATTCGTTCTTCACATACTTCCCGGCAAATTCTCCCATTTCTGGTCTGAATTTCCCCTGAAGGTCAACAAGAGGCACAAGATTTCCATTTTCATCTTTCACCAATAATGGCGGAACCTCCGGAGTTGCCTGCTTAGCTACCAGGGCATCATCTGCACCAAAGGTTGGTGCGGTATGAACGATCCCTGTACCATCTTCAGTAGTCACAAAATCACCTGAAATAATTCTGAAAGCATTTTCAGGATTATCGTTAGGCTGGGCATAAGGCAGTAATTGCTCATATTTGATCCCAACAAGATCTTTTCCAGTAAAGCTATCCCCAATCAAATAAGGGATCTTTTTATCTTCTTTTGAATAGGAATTCAGATCTTCTTCAGATTCAGCTTTTCTGAACTTTTTATCAAATTGCTTTTCAGCAAGCTCCTTCGCGACAATAATAGTTATTGGCTCGAAAGTATATTGATTGTATGTTTTTACCGTAACGTAGTCGATCTTAGGACCAACCGTTAGAGCAGTATTTGAAGGCAGGGTCCATGGAGTTGTGGTCCAGGCGATAAAGAACAGATTCGGAATTTCTTTTAAGAAATCCGGAAGTGTCTCCTCTTTAACCTTGAACATAGCAGTAGCCGTTGTATCGGTAACATCCTGATACGTTCCAGGCTGGTTAAGTTCGTGAGAACTCAAACCTGTACCTGCTTTTGGAGAATACGGCTGAATAGTATAGCCCTTATAAATAAGATCTTTCTTATAGATCTCAGAAAGCAGCCACCAAACCGTTTCCATATATTTGGATTTGTAGGTAATATATGGATCTTCCATATCTACCCAGTAACCCATTTTCTGAGTAAGATCGTTCCAGACATCGGTATAACGCATCACCGCATTTTTACAGGCTT
>CBDTXN010000001.1:0-75469 GCA_965364455.1 uncultured Flavobacteriaceae bacterium | reverse complement strand
AGCGGTCACCCTTTTATTTTCGCCAAAGACCGGTTTTCACATGCCTTGAGCTGGGCCGGGTTTCAAGACCGGTATAGCTGGTATGATATTGACCTGAATAAATCCCTTCAAGCCAGGTTTTATGGTATTCCGCTCGATTTTTATGGAAATATCCAGGAGCGGTTAAAGGACAGAATAAGCCTTAGGCGCAGATTCAACATTTTCGATCTCAGCGAACAGAAAATGCAGGCTTTTCTCGAGCGTTTTAAAAAATCAGATTTCAATTACCTCAACGGTTATACCAGTGCCATTGTTCTTTTTGCCAGGTTTCTAAAAGACCGGAACATCATTCTGAAGGAAATGTGCCCAAGTCTGAATATCTGCATAGTCACCTCAGAAAAACTTTTTGAAAGAGATAAAAAGCTAATTGAAGAGTCTATAGGGGTGCCAGTCATTAACGAATATGGCGCCAGTGAGGTTGGACTGATAGCTTTTGAAAATTCAAATAACCAGTGGATTGTGAATTCAGAAGACCTTTATATCGAGATCCTGGATGAAGACAATAATGTATTGCCTTATGGTGAGGAAGGCAGGGTGGTTATCACCTCGCTTTATAATAAAGCTCATCCTATGATTCGCTACGATATTGGTGATATTGGATGCCTTTCTAAAGATAGCACGCTTAAAAAGCCGATTCTTGAAAAATTGATTGGCAGGACCAACGATATTGCAAGGCTGCCTGATGGTAAAGTAGTTCCCGGATTAACTTTTTATTACGTCACTAAAACCATTATTGAGGACAATGGAAATATTAAAGAATTCGTGATCCAGCAAACAAGTATCGATTCCTTTAAAATTGAATATGTAAGCGAAAATGAATTATCTGAAGATCAGAAAAGAAGAATACTTGAAGCGGTAGGAACCTATGTGGGTAAGAATTTGAATATAAGTTTTGAGAGGAAAGACATTTTAAAGCGTAGTCGCAGTGGAAAATTAAAACAGTTTACTTCTCATTTGTCATAGCTTTCACCTGTCGGGATTTTACAAAGAATTGTTCATTTAAGAAAATTAGCATTTTCCATAAGCTGGAAAAATAACTAAAACCAAGTACCTGGTGATATACCCTAAAATTATATTTAAGCATTTCCAGTTTATTCCGGGAAATTGAGTTTTTTCTAACCCGGTATTGTGCTAGTGACTCCTGAATTCCATAGATTGTTCCGCCTTCCTTTATGACCTGCAGCCATAATGCCCAGTCCTGCCTTTTGGATATCTCAGGACAAAAGATCTTTCCAAGTTTTTTAGCATTGTAGATACCGGTAAGATTGCCTACATAATTTGCCTTTAACAACTTATCATAGCTGAGTTCCGGGAGGGCATGAACTTTTTTATTAAGTTTTGTCCCATCTTCTGAAATGAGCTCGTAGCTCGAGAAACAGGCGTGAGCATCCTTCTTTCTAATAAATTCTAACTGCTTTGAGAGCTTTTGAGTCTTCCATATATCGTCTGCATCCAGAAATGCGATAAAATCTCCCTGAGCGGCTTTAATTCCTTTATTACGGGAATGGTGAGTGCCTAGGTTTGCTGTATTTTCTATAAGATGAATTCGAGAATCATTATTGGAGAAATTTTTTGCGATCTCTTTTGTTGAATCTTTGGAAGCGTCATCGATGATCCATAATTCCCAATTTTGATAATCCTGATCTATGACAGACTGGATAGATTCAGAAATAAAATCCTGTGAATTATAGGCAGGCATTATTACTGAAACCAGACCGTCCTTTTGCATAATTACCTTCTGATATGTTCTGAAAAGTCCTTATGCTCTCTCTTTTCCAGCTCTTCCTGACCAAGACCACGGAAGTAATCGTAAGTGATCTTCATTCCATCTTCCCTGTTAACCTTAGGTTCCCAATCAAGGATGTCCCTGGCCCTGCTAATGTCGGGCTGTCTTTGTAATGGATCATCCTTAGGAAGTTCCTTAAAAACGATCTTCTGATCTGTTCCGGTAAGGTTTATGATTTCCTTGGCAAAATCCAGAATGCTTATTTCATGTGGATTACCAATATTGACCGGTTCTGAATAATCACTCAGTAATAATCTATAGATCCCTTCGATTTGGTCATCAACATAACAGAAAGATCTGGTTTGAGATCCATCCCCAAAAACGGTAAGATCTTCACCTCTTAAGGCCTGACCAATAAAGGCCGGAATAACCCGACCATCATTCAATCTCATTCGTGGGCCATAAGTATTAAAGATCCTGGCAATTCTTGTTTCCAAACCATGAAACCTATGATAAGCCATGGTGATTGATTCCTGGAAACGCTTGGCTTCATCGTACACTCCTCTAGGACCTATTGCATTTACGTTACCGTAATATTCTTCGTTCTGAGGATGTACCAGCGGATCGCCATATACTTCAGAAGTGGAAGCAATAAGTATCCTGGCATTTTTTTCTTTAGCCAGTCCAAGGCAATGCAAAGTACCAACAGAACCAACTTTTAGCGTTTGAATAGGGATCTTCAAGTAATCTATGGGACTGGCAGGAGATGCAAAATGCAAGATATAGTCCAGTTCTCCGGGTACATGAACGAATTTCGTAATATCATGATGATGAAACTCAAAATTCTTGAGTTTAGAAAGATGCTCTATATTTCTTAGATCCCCAGTGATAAGGTTATCCATTCCAATCACATCAAAACCCTCTTTTATAAATCGGTCACAAAGATGGGAACCCAAAAATCCAGCTGCTCCGGTGATCAATATTCTTTTAGACATATCTTTTTTTCCTGGTGAAAAATTACAAATTTTCATCAATTAGCAGATGAAGACTTTCCTTCCAATTCTTAATAGGACCAAAATTAGTGGTTGCTTTCTCTTTAGAAAGCACGCTATATTCCGGTCTTTTCGCCAAGGTCTTAAAAAAACCTGTTTTATTCAGAATAACCTGGTCTCTTTTTTTCGAATAATCGAGTATCTCTTCAGCAAAATCATACCATGTAGCCTCTCCCTCATTACTGAAATGGTAAATCCCAAATTTCTCAGATCCTGAATCGATTATTTTCAGCACATATTCAGCAAGATCATTAGCGTTGGTAGGCGTTCCCTTTTGAGTAGTGGTAATATTCAATTCAGCATTTTCATCGGCCTTCCTAAGGATAGTTCTGAAAAAATTATGTCCGAATTCTGAATATAGCCAGGAAGTTCTAAAAATAAAACTTCGTCCATGTATAGACATGATCTCTTCCTCCCCCTTTAGTTTTGAAGATCCATAAACATTGATGGGATCAACCTTATCTGATTCTTTATAAGGTTTCTCAGAGGTGCCATTAAAGACATAATCTGTAGAGAAGTGAAATAGAACAGCCGAATGCTCCTTACAGGCCTCAGCGATATTTTTAGCGCCCTCCACATTAACAGCATAAGCCAGATCCTTTTTATTTTCGGCCTGCTCTACGTTCGTATAAGCAGCGGTATTGATGCAATAATCGATCTTATGATCTGCAAAATAGTTATCTACAGCATCTTTTGAGGTGATATCAAGTTCTTTTGAGGAGCAAAAAAGGAACTTAAAATTGGGGTATTGGGTTGATTGCTTTTGAAAACACAGGCCAAGCTGACCCTTCGATCCGGTCACTAAAATAGTTTTCATTGAAAGGCTTCCTTAAAAGTTGGTAGATTCCTGTCCTTATCTGATAAAATTATTTCCCTGCTAGGAAAATTCCAGTCGATATTGAGATCGGGATCATTAAAAATAATTCCTCCTTCAGATCCGGGTTTATAATAATCATCGCATTTATAGGCGAAAACCGACTTTTCTGAAAGAGTTAGAAATCCGTGACCAAATCCTTTTGGAATATAAAGTTGATGTAAGTTTTCATCATCAAGGATCGCAGAAAATGTCTTTTTGAAAGTTGGTGACTCTGGTCTTAAATCAACCACGACGTCCAGGACCTTGCCATAAATAACCCTAACGAGTTTGGTTTGGGCAAAATCTCCTTTCTGATAATGCAAACCTCTCAAAACACCAAAGGAGGAAACAGATTGATTATCCTGAACAAATTCATTATCTATTCCCGTAAGCTCAGCAAAACGTTTACGATGATATGTCTCCAGAAAGATCCCCCGGTGATCTTCAAATATTTTCGGTTTTACAAGAAAACAGTCTTTTAAAGGTGTTTCTTCTACCTGCATTCTATGTTTTTAAGAGTTAAAAATTTGCTCTAGTATCTTTTCTGTGATCAGATACGTTGGTTTCACTCCCGAGGTGCCTAAACCTCCTGAAGCCAGAGTGCTTCCGGTCTCCAAAGGATTATCTGAAGCATAATAAGCATATCTGACCTCAACATCTTCTGAAATACTTCTTCTTAATCTGGAAGCCGCCTGAATGGCTTTCTGATAATGCGCTCCTTCCATTTCCAGCCCGCATACATTCCAGGTAGAATCATGGAAGAACCTTAAAATATCCTTGTTCTGAAGCGAAGTACCTAATACGGTGATCATCGCTCCATCAACCACTTTTATTCCGTGACCTTCAAGATCAGATTTTTTTAGCTGATTTTCAAATGGGTAATTATCTGCTGTTCCTTCAAAAAGATGGGCATCAGGGATCATAATATCACCTTTTCCACCCTCAAGAATCCCTGCTTTCCCCATGATCGAAATGGACTTGATATTCATCTTCATTTCCTCGCCTTCAGAATTATAAGGTTTTAAAAGCTCATCCATAGTTTCGTAAGCCTGCTCTCCAAAGGCATAATCCATCACCATGATAACCGGTCTTTCCTCTGCCTTTAGTTCCTTCAGTTTGGTTCCATTGAATCCATCTTCCAGTTTAGCTGTATCAAAGATCTGCACATCAATATTGGTTCCGCTTTTATCTTCAATAAAATGCATTCCCTTGTCCAGGGCAGCCTTACTAACCTTATTTCTCAAAGACCCGTTACCACTATCACTTAATTCCTCATAAATATCCAGAACTTTTTTCTTCTTTAATTCTGTTTTAAGGGCATAAGGGGTATACAAGGTATTCATTACGCTGTGCATATTGGCACTAATGATATGCAAAGGCCTTTTCATTAGGTTATTATCTACCAGGCAACGCTTGATATCGTTAGCCCAGATCTCCCCATGAATATGATGTCCCAGGCGCTCTCTAAGTACCGGGCTAAAGGTGATTATTCTTTTCTGATTATTAACCGCCTCTTTGATCGCCATATTTCCAAGGGACCAGACGATCCTTAAAAATCGATCGGGATTATCTGATGTCGAAAATTTAGGATAGATCCTGCTTATCTCATGGAATGTTCTCCCAAGAATACTCGCCGTATGGGTTAAGGCTACTTCCCGCTGAGCCTGGGTTAGATCTCCCTGATGCTTAACAGCAAGTTCAAGCTTTTCCCAGTCACGGTTCACACTACCTTCCTCATCGATAAGCACCCTTTTCATGATCTTATGGGATTCAATAAAAAGAAAAGTTAGGTGAGTAAGTATGTCATAGATCTCAGATCTACCCCTGGTGATCTCAATATTCATTTGTTCTTCGTCTATCCGGTAACAGTTCCTTCGTCTTTTAGGGGGAACTATAGGTTTGAAATGCGAATTACCGTAACCTTCGTCACTGGTAAGGTTAATAAACCTGCATTCCTCAATACCGTGTGGCAGCCTATCTATTACGTATAAAAGACCTTCTAATTCTGCCTTATCATTTGCAATGGAACCATATATCTCCGGTCTTAGGGTTAAAAGAGATTCCCTTAAAGTATCTCCGGAAACACCCATTGGCTTATAGAAACCTCTGTTAAAAAGGTGTCTCATGGTGATATACATGCGTTCAATTGCTCCAGAACTTTCCTGGGCTCTGGTTCTTCCCTGTAATTTTAATATTGACATAGTAATTTTATATAATCTCTTTGAGTTTATCGGCGATCTTACGATCGTTGGATAACCTTGGAAGTTTATTCTGTCCTCCAAGTTTTCCAATGGATTTCATATAATCCTGAAATCCGTTTCGAGGAACTTTTGTGATCTTTAAACGTTGCAAAATATGACCATCGATCAGGTCGAGATAGTAAGAATTTTGCTTCTGTAAAGATCTATCTATAAACTCAGCAAATTTATTCAAATCTTCCGGTTCCTGTTCAAATTCTATAAACCATTCGTGAAAAGGTAGCTCCTCCCCTTCCGGGTTTATCTGTGGTGCTACTGTAAATTCACTAATTTCAGCACCTGTTTCTGCAACAGCATCCTGCATGGCATGTTCAACTTCTTTCGCAATCACATGCTCTCCAAAAGCCGAAATAAAATGTTTGATCCTTCCGGAAACAATGACTCTGTATGGGCTGGTAGAGGTAAATTGAACTGTATCCCCAAGGTTATAAGCCCACAATCCGGCAGTAGTTGAAATGATCATCACGTAATTGACACCAACCTCAACATCTTTTAAAACCAGTCTTTCAGGATTTTCTGAATAGAAATCTTCCACCTTGATAAACTCATAGAACATACCTGAATCTAACTGAAGTAACATCCCTTTGACGTCCTGTTTATCCTGAAAGGCAAAGAAGCCTTCAGATGCCGGGTATAATTCAATACTATCCACTTTTCGGCCTATCAGAGTTTCAAATTTAGAGCGATAAGGCTCATAATTCACACCACCATAAATGAAAAGGTCGAAATTTGGAAAGATCTCCCCTACCTTTTTCCCGGTTCTATCTATAAGCCTTTCAAAATACATCTGTACCCACGACGGAATTCCGCTGATAACAGACATATCTTCCTTCACTGTTTCCTCTACAATCGCATCTACTTTAGTCTCCCAGTCCTCTATACAGTTGGTCTCCCAGCTAGGCATACGGTTCTTCTGTAAATAACCCGGTACAAAATGTGCCACGATTCCAGATAATCTACCCAGTTTTACACCGTTCTTCTCGTCCAGCTCGGGACTTCCCTGAAGAAAGATCATTTTACCGTCTACAAATTTTGATTTTCCGGTATCTGCTATATAGCAGAGAATAGCATTCCTCGCAGCATTGATATGCGTGGGCATAGAATCTTTTGTAAGCGGAATATACTTGGCGCCACTGGTAGTTCCTGAAGTTTTAGCATAGTATAACGGTTTTCCCGGCCAAAGTATATCTTCCTGGCCTTCTACCATCATATCTACGTAATTGCGGAGTTCTTCGTAATCTCTAACCGGAACGTTTTTTATAAAATCTTCATGAGAACTAATATTGGCAAATCCATGATCTTTCCCAAACCTGGTATTTTCCCCTTTTTTAATTAACTCATTAAAAACTTTTTGTTGGGTTTTATGAGGATTGCCAGCCCATTTATCAATTTTTTTTCTAATGTGTGAGGCAAATATTCTGGCTGCAAAAGACTTTATAGACATATTTTAATTGAAATCAATATATTCTGAAGGGTCAACAGGGTTTCCTTCATTCCATAATTCAAAGTGTAAATGTGGCCCGGTAGTAAGTTCTCCGGTATTTCCCGCCGTGGCGATCACTTCTCCAGATCTAACCATATCACCCTGTGTTTTTGATATGGATGCGTTGTGCTTATAAACTGAAATGAGGCCGTAACTGTGTTCAATAATGATCACATATCCGGTATCTGCAGTCCATTCGGCAAAGATCACTCTTCCGTCAGCAACAGACTTTACCGGTGCATTTCGAGAGGTCACTACATCTACTGCGTAATGTTTATTCTCAATACTGTATTTATCTGAAATGGATCCTTTCACGGGTGGAAAAAGTGAAAAATTCACATTATCTGTAGCTGTGGGAAGTATATTATACTTGTCCTCCTGTGCCACCTCTTCTCTTAAGATAGAATCAGCTTTAATTCGGTTAATCTCTTCATATTCTGCGTCGGAAATTGGCGGACTTAGCAAAGAATCCCGATTTAACTGATCAAGATCTAATTCACCTGTAAGAGCATTCTTAATAGAACTTAAGTATTGATCGTTCAATCTTATCACATTTTGAAGAGAATCTGAAACATAAGCCAGGTTTGCTGCCCTTTCCTTTAACTGAGGGGATGAATATCCCGGTATATACTCTCTAAGGGGTGTAAAGGCTATGAGAATGGTTGTTAAAGCAATCAGGAAAATAGCAGAAAGTCCTACAGTAACAAATACATTTAGCCTGGTTAAACGAAAGGAAAAGCGCTCTTCAAAAGTATCTTCATTAAGAACGACCATGCGATATTTATGCAGCAATTTTTTCGCAAATTTCTTTTTTGAGTTTCTTGGAGTCATAGCCGTAATTAGGTTATACAAAGATAAATTAAAAAATTTCCTCTATTATATCACCTTTAGAGTAATTCGTTATGAGCTGTATAATAGGCAATTTATTGTCATCTTAACGTTTAGATTGGCGAATTCTTGTTAAGTTTGTAAAACTAAATTGAAAGACATGAATGCATTTATTTTGCCTTTGGCTATAGGAGCTCCACAAATCATTTTAATTGTGGTCGTAATTTTATTGCTCTTTGGTGGGCGTAAAATTCCTGAATTAATGAGAGGTCTAGGTAGCGGAATTAAAGAATTTAAAGACGCTTCCAAAGATGATGAAAATGGAGCAGGACCAGACGATAATAAGAAAGTATCTGAAGAGAAAAAGTAAACCTTACTTTTTTATATAAAAAAATAAAACCCAACTTCTCAGTTGGGTTTTTTATTTATTCAAAATTAGCCGATTGCAATATAGCGTCGAGCTCAAAGATATTATCCCGCTTCGCTCTCGAAGGTGAAAAAACGAAGCCTTCAAGGATCACAAATCTGTTATTTTCTTCATCCTTTACGGCGTAATTAACGAAAGGGCCAGCCATAAAATCGTTATATACTTCCCAGGTACCGCGGGTTTCGTAAGCAAATTTACCGTCAATTTCTGTCTCGAACAGGTAAGGAGCATAAGCTTTCTCTGTAATCATATAAGATCCTTCCAGACGACCAGGTATCTGAGCCTCACCGATGGAATCCCTCATTTCAATGATATTTGAAATCACGCTTGAATCATTCTCGATTTTATTGATTGGCACTTCATATACAAGGATCTCCATACTACCCTTAGGTATTTCCTTTCTGATCCAGGAAAAATGCTCATCTTCCTTAGCATATCTGTATGCGGAAGGAAATTTTAGATTTAAGCCGAATTTCTCTTCTAAAGCCCCGTCCTTCTTTAGGGATTTACCTATCCTTCTTTGCTTTTCAGTTAATTCTGTCTTTTTGTAGATCTTAACAATTGAATCAGCTTTCTCGTTTATAACATCGATCAGCTCTTCTGAATTACTCCCCATAACCACGATTCCGGTCTGAGGCCTTGAAAATTCATCGGTTATCACCTGCATTCCCTTGGAACCGTTATTTTCAATCTTCAGGAAGATTCGAGTGTTCCTTACAAAACCTGTAAAAGTTTTTGGCGGGATCTGGCTTAAACTGAATAGAGGCTCCTCCTGCGGTAGGCCGTCAACCGGGGCTGCAAAATTGTTCCTAATCGCCTCTCCAACTTCACCTTCCCAGAGATCATTCTTTATTACTACGGTTAACTGATTGATATTTCCTGAAGAATCTGACAGGATCCTATCAGATCTTTTAGATTTCTCATTCTTACAAGCGATTAAAAGGAAAATACTGGCTAGCAGGATTAGGCTACGTTTCATTTTTTCGGATTTAATTAAGGTTTTAGCCTTTGGAAATTTTGAATGGCATGCCCTGTGTAAGACTATTCGTGTTCATATCATTCCAGGACTTCAAATTCTGTACCGTAACGCCCGGGAACTTCTTAGAAATGCTCCAAAGTGAGTCTCCCTGCTTTACCGTATACATTTGCGGAGTGGAATTTTTACCGGATGTAGAACTACTTTTAGAAGAGGCTACCTCTACGGGTTTTCTAGGATAAATGGTAAGATATTGACCTACTCTAATGTTATTTCCTCGCATATTATTCCATTGTCTAATACTACTAACACCAACACCATATTTTTCGGCGATCTTTCCTAAATAATCCCCTCTTCTAACCTTATATCTTATGCGATCCTTGGTCTCTACGTATTTTGGTAGCTCCTTTTTTTCCTCTACGAGCTCATTCTCTGCGAAATCGTAGATCGCGCTTTCATTACTCACAAATTTTCCTGAAGCAGGTTTTGGAAGTCTTAAACTATATTTTTCATCTTCCACGAATGGGATGATGTCTAATTTATAACTCGGGTTCAGGAATTTAAGCATTTCCTTTTCAACCCCGGTTACCTTTGAAATTTGATCGAAAGTGAGTAATTGCTTTACCTGAATAGTATCTGTTTCAAAATATACTATATCAGGGTTTTTTGGCTGAAAGTTATGTTCATCAGCATATTCAAACAGGTAAAGAGTAGCTAAAAATGCCGGAACATAGCCTGCCGTTTCACGTGGAAGAAATCTTCTTAAATGCCAGTAATCTGTAGCTCCTCCACTTCTTCTAATAGCCTTGGAAACATTTCCCGGTCCTGAATTATATGAGGCCAGGACAAGATCCCAATCGCCAAATACCTTATAAAGGCTAGCGAGGTACTTTGCAGCAGCTTCAGTAGATCTTTCAGGATCCATACGCTCATCTACATAAGAACTTACATCTAATCCATGCATTTTTCCTGTAGTGAACATAAACTGCCATAGTCCGGTAGCTCCTACCCAGGATTTAGCCCTTGGATTAAGGGCAGATTCCACTATGGCCAGATATTTAATTTCTAAGGGGATATCATATTTATCCAGTTCCTGCTCGAACATTGGGAAATAATAACTACTTAGCGCCATTAAACGCTCCATCCCCTGCTTATTCCTTTTGAGATAGGATTTAATTACACTCTCAAGAATAGGATTATATTCAACATTAAAAGGAGTTCTGGCATTTAGCTTAGCCAGGCGCGCTTTAAGAGTATCTGTAGGCAATTCTTTGTAAACCACTTCTTCGTAATCCTGTTCTTTGATGCTTTTCTGCATCTTTTCGAAAAGATCTGAATTAGTAAGTTCAAGTTTCCATAAAGAATCTATGGTCTTGGCTCTTGGAAGATCCTCAAGTTTCACTTTGGAGGAGTCCCTTATTGCTGCAGAAATTGGTAGTTTATCTCTAAATTCAGGATCTGGTTGGGCAAGTTTGATCTCTGTGTCATCGCTCTTTTGAAAAATTTGAACTCTGAAATTGGCTTTTTCCACCCTTTCCTTGTTCTTTTTTTCCTGTGCTACGGTAGATAATCCTGCCAGAAGCAACAACATTAAAAAATTTCGTTTCAGCATATATTCATTTTACATTAACGAACGTAAAGTTATCAAACTTCGTACCTCTTTAACTTTTAATTGCCTCTATTCCAGGAAGGGATTTTCCTTCAAGCATCTCTAACATAGCGCCACCACCGGTAGAAACATAACTTACTTTATTTTCTAAACCGAATTTTTTAACAGCTGCCACAGAATCTCCTCCTCCTACCAGGGAGAAAGCACCATTTTCTGTCGCCTTGGCAATTGCTTCACCTAATTGGATAGTTCCTTTGGCGAAAGTATCCATTTCGAATACTCCTAAAGGTCCGTTCCATAGGATGATCTTTGATTTGGCAATAACGTCAGAAAAATTCTTTAAAGTTTGAGGTCCAACATCAAGTCCCATCCAACCATCAGGAATATTATCCACTCTTTCAGTCTGGGTACTTGCCTGTTCAGAAAAACTATCTGCTATAATTGAGTCTACCGGAAGGTGAACTTCAACACCTTTTTCCTTGGCTTTCTTTAGGATTTCCAGAGCCAGCTCCTGTTTATCATCTTCAACCAGAGAGTTTCCTATATGCCCTCCCTGAGCCTTGATAAAGGTATAGGTCATTCCGCCACCGATAATCAAATGATCTATCTTATCAAGAATATTTTCAATTACGGTAATCTTGGAAGATACTTTGGCACCACCTAGAACTGCTGTTACAGGCTTTTCTGAGCTATGAAGAACCTTGTCCAGGCTTTTGATCTCTTTAGCCAGAAGGTATCCAAAACATTTATCTTCAAAGAACTTTGCTACAACGGTAGTAGATGCATGTGCTCTGTGAGCAGTTCCAAAAGCATCATTAATATATATATCACCTAGTCTGGAAAGTTTTTGTGCGAAATCTTCATTTCCTTCTTTTTCCTCATCATGAAAACGGAGGTTTTCAAGCAGAAGAATTTCTCCAGGTTTTAAATCTTTTGCGGCCTTCTCTACCTCTTCCCCAACACAGTCTTCAATAAATTTCACCTTTACTCCAAGTACGCTGGAAACTTTACTGGTAATATGCTGTAAAGAATATTTAC
This sequence comes from uncultured Flavobacteriaceae bacterium, assembly GCA_965364455.1. Taxonomy (GTDB): domain Bacteria; phylum Bacteroidota; class Bacteroidia; order Flavobacteriales; family Flavobacteriaceae; genus Christiangramia. The sequence continues at coordinate 63,177 of CBDTXN010000001.1, read as the reverse complement.
TTTCTTTTCCTTTTGGTCTCCCCAGGTGAGACATTAAAACAACACTTCCTCCATCTTCAAGAACTTTAATAATAGTAGGTTTGGCTGCTTCAATTCTGTTCGCATCAGTAACTTTCATCTCATCATTCAACGGAACATTGAAATCAACCCTTATAAGTGCCCTTTTATTATTAAAATTGTAATCGTCTATAGTTTTCATAGTATTGCTTTCTTACAAATATAAATTTTTCCGAAGATAATAAAGCTTATATAATTTTATATTTGCCTATGCTTTTTAACGATGTAATTGGACTTCCACACATAAAGAATCACCTGACGACAACTGCCGACAGGAATAGAATTCCACACGCTCAACTTTTCACCGGGCAGCCGGGAAGTGGCGCTCTGCCTATGGCCATAGCCTATGCTCAATATATTCTGTGCAAAAATACGGGCGGAGAAAATGATAACAACGAAGCAGCAAACTGCAATTTAAAGTTTAAGAACTTCTCACATCCAGACCTGCATTTTGCCTTTCCGGTGGCGGCCAATGAGAAGGTGAAAAAACATCCTGTTTCCTCTCATTTTTTAGACGAATGGAGAACATTTCTAAAGTCCAATCCTTATGGCAGTTTATATGACTGGTACCAGGCACTTGGAGTTGAGAATAAGCAAGGACAAATAAGTGTTAATGAGGCCCAGGATATCGTAAAATCATTGTCTTTAAAGGCGTATGAAGGTGGTTTTAAGGTGATGATCATCTGGATGGCCGAAAAAATGAATATTTCAGCAGCCAATAAATTGCTAAAGCTTATTGAAGAGCCTCCAAATAATACCGTTTTTATCCTTGTAGCTGAAGATGAAGAACACATTATCCAAACTATTAGGTCTCGTTGCCAAAGTCTGCATTTTCCACCATTAACCGAAGCAGATATATCCAATGCCTTAATTGAAAGGGAAAAATGTGAAGATGCACTGGCCAGGAAGATCGCGCATCAGGCCAACGGGGATTATACCAAAGCAACCCATCTTTTAAAAAGGGATTCCAGCGATGAGCAATTTGAGGCATGGTTTATAAGCTGGGTACGAAGCGCTTTTAAAGCAAAAGGGAATAAATCTACTGTTTTGGAATTGGTTGCCTGGAGTGAAGAAATAGCTGTTTTAAACCGGGAAACCCAGAAAAGTTTTCTCCTCTATTGTATAGACTTTTTCCGGCAATCACTATTAATGAATTACAAAGCGAAAGATTTAGTCTATTTGGAGCCAACTACTGAAAAATTCAAATTAGAAAATTTTGCTCCATTTGTTCATGGAGGTAATATTATGGAAATTACTGAAGCATTGGAAAATGCAATTTACCATATTGAAAGAAACGGAAATGCGAAGATCATCCTAACAGATCTATCAATTAAACTAACCAGATTTTTACATAAAAAAGCAGCTTAAAAAATGGAAAATATTAGCGCCAATCTTACTGAACTTCTCATTTTGATATTCATCCTGATCACCTTTCTACAGTCTGGAATAGACAAAGCATCAGACTGGAGTGGAAATACCGGATGGCTAAAAGATCATTTCTCAGGAACTTTTTTAGCAGGTATGGTACCTTTAATGGTTGCGATCATTATGATCATCGAAATTATTACAGGGTTTATAGCAATTGCGGGAATCTGGCAGGTTGTTAGTGATAACGAAACTAATATGGCCCTATACGCCTGTGTACTTGCCTGTATTACCCTGTTAATGCTTTTATTCGGTCAACGTGTAGCAAAAGATTATGCCGGTGCTTTCACCCTAACAGGATACTTTATTGTATGCATGTTTGGAGTGTACATTATGAGTTAAAATTAAAAATTGAACATAAAAAAAGCTTCAGAATTAACTGAAGCTTTTTTTATACAATTATTTTTCGAGCTTACTACTCCTCTACCTCTTCAGCAGATTCAGTTTCAACTTCGGTATCTCCACCGTAATCTTTATTAAGTTCTTTCAGGATATCCTGAGTGATATCAAGACCTTCCTCGGCATACATGATATTTGCACTTTCGTTAGAACCAAAAATGTACGTATAGTTATTCTCTTCACCATACTCCTTCACGTAGTCCTTGATCTTATTTACAATTGAATCCATTACAACGGTAGATTGCTCTCTAAGTCTGTTGCTCTGCATTTGTTGTTGTTGCTGAAGCATTTGTTGCTTTTGCATTAATTCCTGCTCTTTTTCCTGGCGCTCTGCCTGAGACATAGAATTCATTTCAGACTGGTAAGCCTGAACTTCTTGTTGGAAAACTCTGGCTACAGAATCTAATTGCTGTCTAACAGAATCTGATTTTGAAGTGAAGTCTGCTTCCACATCTTTCATCTCCTTATATTCCTGAACAATTTTTGTAGTATCCACGTAAGCCGTTTTTTGCTCGTTACATGAAACCATCATAATTGCAACTGCTGCAACTCCAATAAATCTTTTGATCATAATTTTTCGTTTTGAGTGGCAAATGTATAAAAGTATTTATTCTACAAAAGCCTTATTTTTAGTATTATAGTATTTAATTATTGTAAATTTTTTTTAAATAGTAAAATTCTATGAAATTTCATTGATTTTAAAGCGGTTTAAGCGATTTTCAGGAATCAGAACCATAAATGATATACTGTGATATTATAAATCGCTTCAGAAGTCTTTAAATTAAGTTTTTGAACGTTTTTTGAAGAAATAAGCGATGGAAGAGTACTCACCTGATTGCTTAGCCTTAAGATTTGAAATCCAACCTCGGTAAAATGCATTTAAAGGATTAAATGCAGAATCCTTATTCTTTTCACTTAAGAGGCTCACATAATAAGAATCAAACTTTAAAGCTTTTTCATCTACAAGTTCAAAATTGAACTGCCTTAATTTTTCTTTAAGTCCTTCCCTGGAAAAATGCCAGATGTGTCTAGGTACATCCCAGGCGGCCCAATTCTCTTTGTAAAATTTAGCATCATAAGAATTATGATTGGGAACCGCAATTATTAGAATTCCATTTTCCTCAAGAAGCTTATGAAACTCTGTTAATTTATTTTCCAGATCGGGAAGATGTTCAAGAACATGCCACAGACTAATAACATTAAATTTCTTCTGTGTTATTTCTGAAAGATCAGAATTTATATTTAGTCCTTTTAGAATTGCCAGCTTCCTTGCTGAATTATTTGGTTCTACTCCTTCCACATTCCATGAGAAAGATTTCATCTTATTTAAGAATTCACCAGTACCAGCACCAACATCTAAAATATCTCCTTGTTTACAATATGATCTTATCCATTTTGCTTTTTGAGAAAGCATATAAGATTTCACAAAATGATATATTTTATCCTGTAAATTTTCCCTGGAATCACTGTGAGAAATATAATCTTCACTTTCATAATATGAAGATAGATCTTCTGGAACAGGAGCTGTTCTTAAAATCCCTTTTTCGAATTCTATAACATTAAACTCTTCGCCGCTAACCAAACGATCGTTACAAACCATTTTTGGTTTTTCCTCGATATTGGAATCGTATTTTTTTGTATTTGAGATCAAAAATGTATTGCTATGTTCCACGTGGAACAGTGATGAATTTATCTACCCATGTAAACCAATAATACCGAAATATCATTAGGACTTACTCCGCTAATTCTTGATGCCTGAGACACCGTAGCAGGCTGAACTTTTTTCAATTTTTCCCTCGCCTCATAAGACATCGATTTGATCTTAGAATAGTCGAAATTATTCGGAATACGAATATTTTCTAAACGATTCAATTTATCAGCATTATTCTTTTCCTTTTGAATATAACCAGAATATTTAACCTGGATTTCGGTTTGCTCGATCATCTCTTCATCAAGATCATTTTCCGAAATAAACTCTTCTACCCCGCTAAAGTTTTTCACATCTTGCATGGTAATTTGTGGTCTGGAAAACACTTTAAAAACTTTATCGCTTTGTTTCATAGGAGAAGATTTCCTCTTCTCTAAAACAGGATTTGCTTCTTCAGGAACAACACTAAGATCTTTCAGGAATTGAACGAATTTAAAAGATTTCTCTTTTTTATCCTCCATTTTTCTCATTCGGTCTTCAGAAGCCAATCCAATATTATAGGACTTTTCTGTTAACCTGAAATCGGCATTATCCTGCCTTAATAAGGTCCTGTATTCGGCACGCGAAGTAAACATTCTATATGGCTCTTCTGTACCCTTAGTAATAAGATCGTCTATAAGAACTCCTATATAAGCTTCATTACGTTTAAGGATAAATTCATCCTTCTCCTGAACTTTTAAGGCTGCATTTATACCAGCCATCATTCCCTGGCAAGCCGCTTCTTCATATCCAGTTGTTCCGTTGATTTGTCCAGCAAAATATAAACCTTCAATCAGTTTTGTTTCCAGGGTATGTTTTAATTGCGTTGGCGGAAAATAATCATATTCAATAGCATATCCGGGACGGAAGAATTTGACTTTTTCGAAACCGGCAACAGAACTTAGAGCTTTGAATTGAACATCCTCTGGCAAAGAAGTTGAGAAACCGTTTACGTAAACTTCAACGGTATTCCAACCTTCAGGTTCGACGAATAGTTGATGCCTGTCTTTATCTGCAAAACGATTTATCTTATCCTCGATAGAAGGACAATATCTAGGCCCAATACTTTGTATTCTTCCATTGAACATTGGAGATCTATCAAAACCTTCTTTTAATATCTCATGTACCTCGTTTGAGGTATAAGTCATATGGCAGGAACGTTGTTTTGATAGCGGTTTAGTTTCATCAGAATAAGAAAATTTACCGGGAATATCATCCCCAGGTTGTTCCGTCATTTTAGAATAATCAAGAGACCTTCCATCAACTCTAGGAGGTGTACCGGTCTTCATTCTTCCTGCTTCAAACCCGGCATCTATCAAATCTTTTGTAATTCCAGTTGCAGCTCTTTCACCAGCTCTACCTCCACCAAATTGTTTATCACCAATATGTATCAATCCATTCAAAAAAGTACCGTTGGTACAAACCACGCTTTTGGCAAAAATTTCCAATCCAAGGGAAGTTCGAACACCCACGACCTTATCATTTTTTATAATAAGTCCGGCAACCATCTCCTGGTAAAAATCAAGATTCGGTGTCTGCTCAAGTTTAATCCTCCAGTCCTCTGCAAACCTCATTCGGTCACTTTGCACCCTGGGACTCCACATTGCGGGACCCTTTGATTTATTAAGCATTTTGAACTGGATAGCACTAGTATCACTTACGATACCACTATAACCTCCCATCGCATCGATCTCCCTAACTATTTGCCCCTTTGCAATTCCACCCATAGCAGGGTTACAACTCATTTGAGCAATGTTTTGAAGATTCATGGTAATTAGAAGGGTTTTACTACCCATATTTGCGGCTGCAGCGGCGGCCTCACTCCCGGCATGCCCAGCTCCAACAACAATAACATCATACTGCTTTTCGAACATATCCTATTACTTGTTTTTTCTTATTGTTCCACGTGGAACAATTTAATTTTTTCTTCCTCCTTGCGTCGCATTAATTCCTTATCCCTTTCAGATTTATCCAGATATCCACAAAAATGGAGTACCCCGTGAATCACGACGCGCTTTAGTTCTTCTATAAAATCTACATTGAATTTAGAGGCATTCTCTTCCACTCTTTGGGTACTAATGTATATATCCCCGTGTAAAGTATTCCCTATCCCATTATCAAAGCTGATAATATCGGTATAGGTATCATGGTTAAGGTATTTGATATTAATGTCCAGTAAATATTCATCGTCGCAAAAAATGAAGTTAATATCACCAACATATTTATCTTCCGATTCTATCACCCGATCTACCCAATCTCTGAATGAGCTTTCAGCCTCAAGAACAAAATCATTTTCACTAAAAAAGTTAATCAATCCCTTTTCCAAAATAGTCTTTTACTTTTTCCCTGTAAATTTGGCGCAAAGGTAAGGTTTGTCTATTTAAAATTTCAGTAGAATTAAAATATTCTTTTGCCCTATCAATCTGATTATTAAGACTGTTTTCATATTCGAGTCTATTAGTCTCAGACTTTCTTTTATCATCTGTTCCCTGCAATTTGAAAGCCTTTTCAAATTTCAAAAGTTCATACTCCAGCTGTTGCATTCTTTTAACCGTTTCTGGGTCAAATCCTTTATCAAGTAACTCCTCCTCTATTCGCTGCATTTCCTCCACTGCATTATTACCAGGGTTCATTCCGTTTTGTTCCAGCATTTCTTCCATTTGCATCCTAAGCTTTTGCTGTTCCTTATAGATCTCAAAAAGTTCTCCGCTTTGTCCTTCACCCTCTCCTTGAGGTTTACCCTCTTTAGGCTCTCCTTTCCCTTCGGTTTTACTTCTCATTTTCTCCTGAAGTTCCTTTTGTTCCTTAATGATATCGGACAATTGAAATTCCTTACCGCCATTTCCACTTCCGGGTTGAGGCGTCCCCATCATTTGCTGCATGGAAGAAAGGATATTATCTAGAAGATTTGCAAGATCATTTGCGCCGGTAACAACATATTGTTGGCTAGAAGTTCCTTGAGGAATCTCGTTTTCAGCCAATCTTTCTAAAGACTTATCAAGATCGAATTCTATATTTGTGAGCTTATCTGTAATAACTTCATTAACCATGGGATTACGCATGGCCAGACTATAAAGACTATCATCTATATGCCTGAAATTTTCCCTGAGATTACTTTGCTCTTTTAGTTTACCGGCATATTTAGGATTGCTCTGTTGCATCCTTTTAAATTCGTCCAGAAGATCCTCCTGCCCGAAAGAAAAAACGATCAAATTATCAAGGATCTGACGCAGGGTTTCTGCATCAGCTTCTAATTGCTCCTGCTGCTGCATGGAAGAAGACTGCTGCATTTGCTGACTCATTTGTTTCATTTTCCTGGCCGCATCTTTCTGTTTTTCCTTTGCTTTGGAATCTTGCTTCTCTTTTAAACTTTCTGTTGCTTGTTGTTGATCTTTCTCTATACTCTCTTCATCTACCTCTTCCCTGTTTAGATCCTGAGGTTGTTTTAATTCCTGGTTTTCCTTTTCAAGCTCATCCATTTGCTCACGGAATTCCTCAAACTCCTTGTTTAATTCTTCCTGTTCCTCTGTTTTCTCCAGGTTTTCCTTTTCAGATAATTCGCTATCGTCAATTTCGCTCTTACCCTCTTTGTCCTCCGCAAGCTCCTCTTGTTTATCAGAAAGGTCTTCAAGATCACGGGCAAGTTTCTGCTTTTTTTCTTCTACATAATATCTTTTAGTGAGCTCCAGTAACTGTTCAAGATTACGTTGATTGTTCTTATTCTGCTTGGATAATTCTTCAAGTTTTTTACCCAGATCTTCTTTCTCTATTTTTTCAGAATACTTCTCTAATTCCTCTAATAATTTCTCATTTGCTTCGAGGCGTTTTTCGTTATTTTCAAGTCTTTTGTTCAACTCCTTTTCCATTGCAGAATTATCGTTATCATCATTTTTCTGAAGACTTTTTTCAAGCTTCTCAGAATAACTCTTCATCATTTCGTTCTGCTTTTTCTGCCTCCTTAAAAATTCCTCAAGCTTCTTCCTTTCATTATAGTTCAACTCTTCTTTCTCCTTCTCCAGATTAGAGATCTCTTTTAACTCCTCTTCAGATTTATCATATTCATCAAGACGCTCACCAATATTTTTTATTGCATCATTTTGTTCTTCTAATTTTTCATCTGAAATTTCCTCTGTAGTTTTTTTCCTATAAGTAAAGGAATCCGAACGGGAAGATTTTGAGCCGTTCACGGCATCATTATCGAATACTCTGAAAAAGTACGTATAACTCTCCCCTGGTTCAAGAGAAAGGTTACCGGGAAAACTAAAATGGAACTCGTCAAAACTCTCCCTGGATACAGGAATTTGCAGTCTGGAAGGATCATCCTTCTCTTCCTCGGTAAAATAAACCAGTTCGAGTCGGCTTAAACCGTAATCGTCTGATACATCGCCTTTAAAGTACTGAATATCAGTATTTAAAGAATCCTTTTGAGAAATTATAGTGATCTCAGGGTACTGATCCTTAATTACTTCCACAGAATATTCAAGTTTCTCAAAGTCCTTCACCAATTCATTGGAAGCACTAACCGTATAAGGTAATTCTGATTTTAGATTCCTGCTATGGGTAGCCTTATCATCCAAAGCTTCGATCTGAAACAGGGAATCTGGTGTTTTAAAATTAACCGTTTCAACATTCCTGGTTAAAAAATTCCAATTGATTTTAGTTCCTTCAGGCACGGTAATATTTCCTGTTCCAGATAGTTTTTCATCACTCATACCTGTATAACCAGGATAATCAAGAGCCATTTCAAAATTGAGCAACTTAGGAACTTTTACCACCTCAAGAAAATGATCTTCCGATAGCACTTCATTAGATCTTAATTGGAAACTTATACCATCAGATAAATTGGAAAGAGTGTATTCAAAAATACCAGGAGCAGTCTGTTTCATAAAACTTTCATTTCCTTCAAAAAGGATCTGAACAGTTTCCGGATTATAATCTCCAACGGTTTTTACCTGTAATTTAAAATTTTCCCCTTCCCTAGCCTTCAGGTGATTATTCTGAATAATAAAAGTGAAAGGTGCAGGTTTTAAATAGGTAGTATTATAATCTGATATCCTTTTAAAACTACTGGTCATTACCTCCGCTTTTCCGGCCAGGATCAAACCTAAAATTATGAGGCAAGGAAGGATCACATATCTCAAATACTTCGTGTTATCCTTTAGATCAACGGCTCGTGAAAAAGGAATTGGCGTAAGTTCTTTGGATCGTTGTTCTATACTAGCCAGCAGAAGATCAGATTTACTGGAATTATTCTTTAGCTGAAGAAGATTTGTAAGCTTATCATTTACCTCCGGAAAATGCCTGCCTATTATTTTCGAAGCTTGAAATTCATCGATCCCTTTAGATATTTTCAATAATCTGAAGGTTGGGATCCCTACAAATTTGAATAACAAAATCAATTCAACAAGAATGAATAACCAGAAAAGGATCGTTCTTCCTGTTGTTGAAAGCCAGAGAAAATACTCAAGCCCAATTATCAGAAGAAAATATAGAAGGCCGGCAGCAATAAACAATATACTTCCCTTAAGTATTAAGTTTAAATAATACTTTTTGATAAATGCTCCCAGTTTTTGCTTCACTAACCCGAAATTCCCCATTTTCCACGCAATCTTTCCTTAAAAATACAATAAAAATCATTCTTATTCAGGATGAGTCACTGTGGGTTTAGGATTGCTTTAATAAGGTTGTATCTTTGTCCTCAAAAATTTGAAAATATGTCTTCAAAAGTAAGAGTAAGATTTGCTCCCAGCCCAACGGGACCATTACATATTGGTGGAGTAAGAACAGCCTTATATAATTATTTATTTGCTAAAAAACATAATGGTGATTTTGTATTGAGAATAGAAGATACAGATCAAAACCGCTATGTGGAAGGAGCTGAAGATTATATTATTGAATCGCTCAACTGGTGCGGAATTCCGTATGACGAAGGCCCTGGAAAAGAAAAAGGTTTTGGACCATACAGACAAAGTGAGCGTAAAGATAAGTATAGAGAATATGCTGAAAAACTAATAGAGTCTGGAGATGCGTATTATGCTTTTGATACTTCCGAAGAATTAGATGCCCATAGAAAAGATCACGAGGAAAAAGGAAAGACCTTCATCTATAACTGGCATAATCGTGAAAAACTGAAAAATTCGCTTTCACTTTCAAAGGACGAGGTTCAGAAAAAATTAGATAATGACGAGGATTATGTGATCCGTTTTAAGTCTCCTCAGGATGAGACTTTGCATCTTAAGGATGTGATTCGTGGAGATATGGAAATTGATACGAATATCCTGGACGATAAAGTACTTTTTAAAAGTGACGGGATGCCAACATATCATTTGGCAAATATTGTAGATGATCACCTAATGGAGATCACTCATGTAATTCGTGGTGAAGAATGGTTGCCTTCACTAGCCCTTCATTACATGCTTTACAGGGCTTTTGGCTGGAACGCTCCTGAATTTGCTCACTTGCCGCTTATACTCAAGCCTCAGGGTAAAGGAAAATTAAGTAAACGTGATGGTGAGAAAATGGGGTTCCCGGTATTTCCATTAGAATGGAAAGATCCAAAATCAGGAGATATTTCGGCAGGTTATCGTGAGGAAGGTTATTTCCCGGAAGCAGTGGTAAATATGCTGGCATTTTTAGGATGGAATCCAGGAACAGAACAGGAATTCTTTAAACTGGAAGAACTCACCAATACATTTGAATTAGAAAGGGTGCATAAAGGAGGGGCTAAATTTGACCCGGAAAAGACCAAATGGTTCCAGCAGCATTATATGCAGGAAGCCGATAATAGTTTTCTTGCCGATGAATTTGAAAAGCAATTAGCAGAGAAAGAAATAAAGGCTGATAAAAAGTACATTAGGGAAGTCGTAGCACTCATCAAAGAAAGAACTGTTTTCGCTGAAGATTTCTGGGAACAGGGAAATTTCTTCTTCATTGCTCCAACTTCATTTGACCCTAAAGATTCTAAAAAAGCATGGAAAGCCGATACAGCTGCACTAATGTCTGAATTGCACGAATTTCTTCAAAAAGAAGATAATTTTCAGGCAGAGCATTTACAGGAATCGGTTAAAGGCTGGATAAAGTCGAAAGAAATTGGATTCGGAAAAGTGATGATGCCATTAAGGATAGCCCTTGTTGGTGCCTTACAGGGTCCAGATCTTTACAAGATCGCAGAATTTATAGGAAAAGAAGAAACACTTAATAGAATTCAGAAAGCAATAGATACCCTGAAGTAGATATTGAATTCACAAAAAAATAAAACCGGCTTTGAAACAATTTCATAGCCGGTTTTTTATTTAATAAGGTTTCAAGCTTTTATTGCTAAATTGAAGCATTGTTAATCTAATAATTATAACATGCTAAATTTAGTATTTATACCAGTGCTAGTCGTTATTCTGCTACTAGTTCTCTTTTCAGGAATATTCATAGTAAAACAACAAACCTCGGCGATCATAGAAAGATTTGGAAGATTCACCAGTATAAGAAGCTCCGGTTTACAGCTAAAAATTCCGGTTATAGACCAGGTTGCCGGAAGGATCAATCTTAAAGTTCAGCAACTCGATGTACTTGTTGAAACCAAGACCAAAGACAATGTTTTTGTAAAACTTAAGATTTCTGTACAATTCCAGGTGAGAAAAGATAATGTATATGATGCCTTCTATAAGCTCGAAAGCCCTCATGACCAGATAACAGCCTACGTTTTTGACGTTGTACGCGCAGAAGTGCCTAAAATGAAGTTAGACGACGTATTTGAACGTAAGGATGACATAGCTATTGCGGTTAACCGTGAATTGAACGAGGCTATGCAGTCTTACGGATACGATATTATCAAGACCCTGGTAACAGATATAGACCCCGATGTTCAGGTGAAAGCGGCAATGAACCGCATTAATGCTGCAGAGAGGGAAAAAGTTGCTGCTGAATATGATGCGGAAGCAGACAGGATCAAGATCGTGGCCAAAGCAAGAGCTGAAGCGGAAAGTAAAAGATTGCAGGGACAGGGTATTGCCGATCAGCGAAGAGAGATTGCCCGTGGACTTGAAGAAAGTGTAGATGTACTTAACAATGTGGGTATCAATTCCCAGGAAGCCTCTGCCCTCATCGTGGTTACCCAGCATTACGATACATTACAGGCCATTGGCGAAGAAACGAACAGTAATTTAATATTACTTCCAAATTCTCCTCAGGCCGGTAGTGATATGTTGAATAATATGGTTGCTTCTTTTACGGCTTCAAACCAGATAGGTGAGGCCATGAAAGAACAAAACCTGAAACAGGCAGGCAAATCAAACAAGAAATCGAACGATAAGAACGAATAAAAAAAGACCCGAGATACGGGCCTTCATATTTTTAATAATTTGAGTATTACTTCTTCGAGGTTAGAACCTTCTTTACACCTGTAATTTTGGAAACAGCCTTCAATATCAAGGCTTTTTGAATAATAGATCCTACTGCACTACCTATAAAAGACATGGGAGAAAAACCCTGTTTGGTACGATCAATACTTAATTTGATCTCTTCCTTGTCTATTTCGGTTTGAAGTTTTAAGATCTTTAGATCCTTATCTATCTCTTCGAAGGAGGAATAAACTCTCATCATTAATCTTTATCATTAAAAAAAGCTTTTGAAAATTTCCTGAGCATCAGTTTCTCAATAGGTTTTTTACCAAAGACCAAAATCAAAATTAAAATGATCATGTAAAAACCACCCACAATAAAATAGCCCGAACTGGGAACTCCTATTGCTTCGCTAATAACTATTGCCAACGCAAAAGATAACATCATTCCGGCTACGCTCAAAAGAAAAGCCATTATAAGAAAGCGCACAAGGGAAGTTGCTCCCCTCATACCCTGCTTAAAGGCTCTTAATTTGTAGTATTCAGAGTTACTGTGTAAAAACGCCTGAACATTAGTATTTAAATCGTGAATACCGTTGGATATTTTCTCAAATGCCATATATAAGATTATACTACTGCTTTATCTGGAGAATTTCCAGAAGACTTTCCTTTCTTCAATTTAGCGTTTTGTTTTCTTAATTCATCAAGTTTAGTCTCCATAGCGGCTAAAATATCATCTGCTTTGTGACTTGCAGAAGATAAAGTCTCTTCAAGTCTATCCTCAAAATCCATTCTTGCTTTTTTAGCCTTTTCACTCAAATTTGAGCTTGTTTCGTGATAACGTTTGTTTAGGTTATCCTGCGCTTTTTGAGCATCCTTTTTAAGCTTTTTGCGAGTCTTCTCACCGCTATCTGGAGCATATAGTAAACCAACTCCGGCTCCTATTGCCGCTCCTGTAATTAATGCTAAAAGGGTATTTCCTGTACTTGCCATAAGTTTTTGAATTTTAAGTTATTATTCATTCAAAGGTAACGGATGCGTATGCCATAGGTTGTTAACAACCGGTTAATATGTTAAAAATCCTTTGCTAAATTATTCTTAAAAATAGGAAATAAATCTAACTTTTAATCTTGGCCCAGGAATCACGCAAGGTTACTGTTCTATTGAATACAGGTTTATCTTGAGTAGAATCCCTGTCTACACAGAAATATCCTATACGCTGAAATTGTACTTTATCCCCTGGTTTTACATCTTTCAAACCGGGTTCAAGATATCCTGTAACCACTTTTAAAGATTCTGGATTTACAAAATCAAGATAATCTTTTCCCTTAACCGCATCTGGTGCTTCCTCTGTAAATAATCTGTCGTAAAGTCTAACTTCAGCTTCTATTGCATGTTTTACACTTACCCAATGTAGGGTTCCTTTCACTTTTCTTAGTGATTCTTCGGTACCGCTTCCACTTTTACTTTTAGGATCGTAGGTACAATGTATTTCAGTAATATTTCCATTATCATCCTTAACTACATTCTCTCCTTTGATGATATAAGCATTTTTAAGTCTAACTTCTTTTTCAAGAGTAAGCCTGAAAAATTTTCTATTCGCGCTTTCCTTGAAATCTTCCCTTTCTATATATAATTCACGTGAGAAAGGTATCTCTCTGCTACCTGCAGTTTCATCTTCAGGGTTATTTTCTGCTTCAAGCCACTCCTCTTCTCCTTCAGGATAATTGGTGATTATTAGTTTTACCGGATCCAAAACTCCCATTACACGAGGTGCCACTTTATTCAGATCTTCCCGAGCACAGAACTCAAGATGAGAAACATCAATCAGGTTTTCTCTTTTACCGACCCCAATAGAATCGGCAAATTTTCTGATAGAATCAGGAGTATAACCCCTTCTTCTTAATCCTGAAATAGTAGGCATTCTGGGATCGTCCCAGGAATCAACTATCCCTTTCTCTACCAGTTGAAGTAATTTTCTCTTACTTACGATGGTATGACTTAGATTTCTTCGGGCAAACTCTCGCTGTTTAGGCTTAAGTTCTCCTGGTTTACTCACCTTGTCTACAAACCAATTATATAGTTCACGGTGAGGAAGAAATTCCAGGGTACAAAAAGAATGTGATACCTGTTCGATAAAATCACTTTCACCATGAGCCCAGTCATACATTGGATAGATCTTCCAGTCATTCCCGGTTCTATGATGGCTTTTATGAAGACATCTATACATAACCGGATCCCTCATAAGCATGTTTGATGCACCCATATCGATCTTAGCCCTAAGAACATGGCCTTTTTCTGGAGTATCACCATTCTTCATCTTTTCAAAAAGATCAAGGTTTTCTTCTACAGATCTATTTCTGTAAGGGCTTTCTTTTCCAGGTTCCGTTGGAGTTCCTTTTTGTTCAGCGATCTCTTCTGAAGTCTGGCTATCTACATAAGCATCGCCATTTTTGATCATCTCTACAGCCCAGTCGTATAATTGCTGAAAATAGTCTGAAGCGTAGCATTCTTTGGCCCACTTAAAGCCTAACCATTCCACATCCCTTTTAATTGCATCGACATATTCCTGCTCCTCTTTGATTGGATTGGTATCGTCAAACCTAAGATTTACCGGGGCATCATAGGTCTCTCCCAAGCCGAAATTAAGGCAAATGGAAGATGCATGCCCAATATGTAAATAACCATTAGGTTCTGGTGGAAACCTGAATTTAAGGTCATCTTTTTTATAATTATTACTTAGATCCTCTTCTATAATTTGCTCTATGAAATTGAGCGACTTTTTTCCTTCGGCCATATCTGATTTAAAATAAAACGCAAATTTATCAAAATTTAAGTCGATACGGTTAGGTTGAGCCTATTAGTATCAGTAAAAATCAATAACTTGAAATTATTAGCTAAATAATTTCATGCAGGATATTTATAAAATCATTTTATACTCCGCATTTTCAGGTATCACTGTCTTTCTGGGAGGTCTGTTGTCACATTATCTCGGAGCCGGATTTAAACAGAATAAAAAACAAAAAGAATTATTCCATTTTATAACCGCATTTGGTGGTGGAATTCTAATTGCGGCGGTTGCATTGGTACTTATTCCAAGAGGAATGGAAGAACTAAACCTCTTAAAACTGATCCTGGCATTTATTACCGGGGCCATTTGTGTTTTCTGGATAGATAAAAAACTGGATAAATCAGGAAATACATTATCTCAGTTAATGGCTATGCTATTAGATTTTATTCCTGAAGCGATCGCGCTGGGCGCCATTTTCGCCACAGATAGAAAAACCGGAATTTTATTAGCTATTTTCATCGGACTCCAGAATTTACCCGAATCTTTTAATTCCTTTCAGGATCTAAAAAGTAGCGGTCTTAATGCAAAAAAGAGCCTGATAATCCTGTTTTTACTGAGTTTTTCCGGTGTAATTGGTGCTCTTTTGGGTTATAGCTTTTTGACTGATCTACCGGAAATAACCGCAATTTTAATGGTTTTTGCCAGTGGAGGAATCTTATATCTTATTTTTCAGGATATAGCTCCACAGGTGAAACTGAAAAGATCATGGCTTCCTGCGTTAGGAGCTAATCTGGGTTTCCTGATAGGAATCATAGGAGAAAAATTAATTCAATAATAAATATCCGTTAGAGACCATATCTTTGTAAAAAAAAAATCGATCGTGGGAATTATAAAGCTTAATAACATCAAGGTTTTTTCAAATCATGGATGTCTTGATGAAGAAGAAAAAATAGGTAGTGATTACAGGGTAGACCTGGAAGTGCACGGAGATCTTTCTCATTCAGCAAAAACAGATAAACTTGCTGATACTATAGATTATGTTCATTTAAATAAAATTGTAAAGGAAGAAATGGCGATCAGGTCCAAATTACTGGAATCTGTAGCCGAAAGGATCCTTAAACGCATTATGGATGAACTCATTATGGTACAAAAGGCCAAGGTTGATGTTTCGAAAATTAATCCGCCTATTGGAGGAAATGTAGCGATGGTTACGGTTAGCCGAACTAAATCCCGTTAGATTTTAGTTTTGAAACTTAAAAATTTTATTACATTTGCCACCTGTATAAGGCATCGTGGCCGAGTGGCTAGGCAGAGGTCTGCAAAACCTTGTACAGCGGTTCGAATCCGCTCGATGCCTCAAAAAAGCTTTCTGAATTTTCAGGAAGCTTTTTTTATTTGTCTGAATCTTGGGAAGGGAAACTTTTTAATTTTCCAATAAGGGAGTCCTGGGGAGATATTTCATCTAACTGGTCTTTTATATCATTGACCTGGGTTGGGAACAATCCCTGAAATATAAGTACTCCACCAAATACTATTAAAATTACGCTAATCGCCTTTTTCATGACATATATTCGCTTAGGCGTTAATTTCCGGTTTAATTTCTTTGCCAGAAGGATCTTGGCAATATCAACTATCAGGTAAGTTATTAGAACGCTGCTTAGGAAGACCGACACGCGATTAGGCTCCATATCCAATTTAGGGCCAAATACGATGATTACTCCAAGCCAGAAGCCCAGAACACCAATATTGATAAAATTAAGCAGGAAACCCTTCGCAAGAAGGCTGAAATAATCACTCTTTCCCAGTTTTCTAATTTCAGGAGTCTCATCATCTGTATGAAGCACTTTTTTTGTTTGAAGAAAACTCATAACCCCATATGTAGTTAGGATCATTCCTCCGAAAATAAAAAGTGCAGGATCATCTTTTAAACTCTCCAGAAGTTTGGTAGTACTAAAATAAGCGATAATAATAAAGACAATATCCGCTAATATCACTCCAAGGTCCAGAGCAAAAGCAGCTCTAAAACCTTTAATAGCAGCTGTTTCCAGCAATACGAAAAATACCGGACCAAATAAAAAAGCCAGGAAAATACCTAGTGGCAGGGCAGCTAAAACATCCTGTAGCATACAGTTAAGTTGTGATACAAATGTAAACTTTTTGAACTTTTAAAAGATTTTACTCTGTTAAAGCCTTAATTCTGAATATTTTCAAAGAGATCAAGAATTAACTTGCTTCAACCTCTTCTCTATTTCCCAGCAATGTGAAATCAAGATGTCTTTTAACCAGATCGGCATTTTTAACCTTAACATAAACCTCATCTCCAAGAGTATAACTTTGCCCGGTACGTTTTCCAACTACCGAAAATTCGTCGGGATTAAATTCATAGTGATCATCATTCATGTCCCTTAAACGTATCATTCCTTCACATTTATTCTCTACGATCTCAACAAAAATACCCCATTCGGTCACCCCTGAAATAACTCCCAGGAATTCTTCATTTTCATGGTCCTGCATGAATTTAACCTGCATATATTTAATAGAATCCCTCTCTGCATTGGTAGCAAGGTTTTCCATTTCACTGCTATGATGACATTTGCTCTCATATTCTTCTTCATCTGCAGATTTTGCTCCGTCTAAGTAATGCTGTAATAATCTATGTACCATTACATCTGGATATCTTCTAATTGGCGAGGTAAAATGAGTATAATAATCAAAAGCTAATCCATAATGACCAATATTTTCGGTACCGTAATAAGCTTTGCTCATGGTACGAATAGCAAGGGTATCAACCATATTTTGCTCTTTACGACCCTGAACATCTTCCAGTAATTTATTCAATGAAGAAGTGGTAGTACTACGATCCTTAAGATTAAGTGAGTGACCAAATCTACCCACAATAGTTTGCAGGGCAGCTAATTTTTGATCATCCGGTTCATCATGACACCTGTATACAAAAGTTTTCTTCGGACTTTGCTTTCCGATATATTCAGCTACTTTTCTATTGGCAAGTAGCATGAATTCTTCAATTAGTTTATTGGCATCCTTGGCCGTCTTAAAGAAAACCCCGGTTGGTTCATTCTCTTCATTCAAATTGAATTTAACTTCAACTTTATCAAAGGAGATCGCACCATCTCGCATTCTTCTAGAACGCATTTTTTTGGCTAATCTATTCAAAGTGACTACAGCTTCAACCAAAGCACCTCGAACACTATAAGCATGTTTTCTTATAGAAACATCATCTGGGATGGTTCCCGTACCTGTTTCAAGGATATGTTGAGCTTCTTCATATGCAAAACGTTCATCTGAATAAGTCACCGTTCTACCAAACCACTGATCTTTAACATTGGCATTATCATCAATTTCAAAAACAGCAGAAAAAGTAAACTTTTCTTCTTTAGGCCTTAATGAACAGGCATTGTTAGATAATATTTCAGGTAACATAGGCACTACCCTATCTACCAGATAAACGGAAGTTGCACGGTCATAAGCCTCTTCATCCAGGATTGTTCCCGGTTTCAGGTAATGCGAAACATCGGCAATATGAATACCAATTTCATAATTACCGTTTTCAAGCCTTTGAAAACTTAAAGCATCATCAAAATCTTTCGCATCTTTTGGATCTATAGTAAAAGTAAGCACATCTCTCATGTCCCTTCTTTTATCTATTTCCTCTTCATTTATTGAAGTATCTATTTGATTGGCAAATTCTTCTACCTCTTCAGGAAAATCATGAGGTAATCCATATTGGGCCAGGATCGAGTGTATTTCAGTATGATGTTCACCCGGTGTTCCAAGAACCCTAATGACTCTTCCGAATGGAGAATCAGCTTTATCTGGCCATTCTTCATATTCAACTACGACTTTATCACCATTTTCAGCTCCATTCAGCTTATTTCCGGAAATAAAGAAATCTGTATACATCGATTTATCATCGATGACCACAAATCCAAAGTCTTTCTTTTTTTGAAGTGTTCCTACGAATTCAGTTCTTTTTCGTTTTAGAATTTTGGTGATTTCGCCTTCAGAACGTTTTCTTCTTCGTCGGTTATAAACATATATCTCTACTGTATCACCGTCAAAGGCAGCATTTAGATCTTTTTGAGCAATAAAAATATCATCTGCAAACTCCTCCACCATAACATATCCATAACCTTTGGTTGTAAGATCCAGTACTCCAGTGTAATAATTCTTATTTCCTTCTATCATGAATTTACCACGATCTACTTCCTGGATTTCTTTTTTTGCAGCTAATTGGGCAAGTTTCTTAATGATCTGATTCCTGCTGCTGGCATCATTTACTCCCAGAATGGAAGCAATTTGTTTGTAATTATATGTTTTTCCGGAATTGTTTCGAAGTATATCGATAATACTTCTGGAAAGGTTGCCTTGTATTTTAGGTTTATTCTTTTTCTTTTTCTTCATTATCAATTAGTATACGATAAAATTACGCCATTATAACAATACTAAAGAGATTTCACTTTAAAGTTTTGTTAACTCACTAAGCTTTAATAATATACAAATAGGCTTAAAAAACAGGTTTTGGCATTTTTTTTAGAAATTTTAGTTTCCGTTTCTTAATTTTTTCTTAATTTTACTTTTACATTGCCCCCGACTACTAGCCCTTATATTTGTTTATAATATTATGAAAGTCAGCAAGTCAGTCAAATTCTCAGCACTATTCTTCCTTATATTTATATTTGGACTACTCTATTTTGTTAGCTCGATCAATAAGACTCTTAATAAGAACACAAATTTCTTTATAGAGGACGAACCCGTTAAAAATTCTACCCTGGCCCTTAGCATAAGGGAATAAAACCTATCTTTAGTTAGGTTAATTTCATTTCTCATGAAAGATTATAAATGCCTGGCTGTATATACATATCCGCACGAATATCTGGTTATTAAATTAGAATTCGAAAACGCCGGTATACGGCATTACTTCCAGAACGAGACCCTCGTTGGACTTTTACCGCTATCTTCAAATGCATTCGGCGGAATAAGACTTATGGTTCATCTATCAGATATATCTAAAGCAAAACAAATAATAGATTCTCTAAATGACAAATCTTCCCATCTAAGGATCGTTTAGTTATAAACAGTATATATCATATTTATCTTTTCTTCTTTTTAAAAAAAATTAAATGATGTTATATGATGGCGTGTTAATTTGTAGAACAATTTTATTGAAGATGGTTTGGTTTTTCACTTGTGATTAATTGATAACAGTTTATCAACATAGGTGTTAATTGCTAAGTAATTGATATTCTAAGCCTTTTAAGATTTACTTAACAAAAGTTCATAAAATTGTTTTAATAGTTTTTATTGAAAAGTTAGAAGTTAACAATTGTCAACAACGTGTTTTTAAGTGCTCATAACTATCTAAAAAATTCCCTAGTTATTATTTGATTTATTCGACTTTGTGCTTGTATTGTTATAAATTTCTTAAAAACCAAATTTCTTTTTAAGTAATTCATCATATGTTTTGAACAATTAGGTGTCAATTTTAAAGTGCTGAAAAATAACACATTCAATAAAGTAATTAACAATCAAAAATAAGCTGGTTAACAGCCTCTTTTTTTAACTTTGCCGCAAACAATTCAACTATGAAAATATCTATTGGAAATGACCATGCTGGTACTGGTTACAAGGAAATGATCCAGGAACAGCTTGAAAAGATGGGACATACCGTAACCAATTACGGAACGAATTCAGGTGATAGTGTAGATTATCCAGATTTTGTACATCCGGTGGCAGAAGATGTGGAAAACAAAAAAGCTGACCTTGGTATCATTATATGTGGTAGCGGAAATGGAGCTAACATGACTGCCAATAAACACCAGGGAGTTAGATCTGCGCTTTGCTGGAATACAGAGATAGCTGAACTGGCCAGGGAACATAATGATGCTAATGTATTGAGTATTCCTGCCAGGTTCGTATCTAAAGAACTTGCCTTAAAAATGACCGAGACCTTTGTTAATACCGAATTTGAAGGTGGTCGTCATCAGAGAAGAGTAGATAAGATTCCTGCAAAAAAGTACTGTTAATAACCTATGGATTTAAACATAGAAGTAAAAAAGTTCAGTGAGTTAAAGCTCACTGAACTTTATGACATTTTACAGCTAAGATCTGAAGTTTTTGTAGTGGAACAGGACTGTGTTTACCAGGATATAGATGGTAAGGATGCTGAAGCACTTCATGTAATTGGATTTAAGAAAGGTAAAATAGTTGCCTATACACGTTGTTTTTCTCCGGGATATTATTTTGAGGAAGCTGCTATAGGAAGGGTGGTGGTAAAAGATTCTGAAAGGAAATTTGGTTATGGTCATGAGATCATGAAAGCTTCAGCAAAAGCGATTCAGGATCATTTTAAAACTTCAAATATCAAGCTGTCTGCCCAGCAATACCTTATTAAATTCTACGAATCTCATGGTTACCAAACTACCGGAGAAGGATATCTTGAAGATGGTATCCCTCATATTGCCATGGTAAAGGATTAATTTTTTGTCCTGATCTTCCTGTTAAAAGGGATCCTTAGTTGATAACCTATTTTATTGGTTCCTTTATTTTCCAGAATATCGAGACCATATCTAATCTTTTCTGTTTTATCATAGGTAAAGGTTCCAAATATCCTGTCCCAAAGGCTTAAGATATTTCCATAATTAGTATCGGTCCAGGGAAGTTGATAGTGATGATGGAACTTGTGTACGTTAGGAGTTACAAAAACATAACTCAGGGCTTTATCTATTTTTAGTGGTAACCTGATATTCGCATGGGTAAAATAAGTGAAGAACACGCTCATAAGCCTGTAAATAAGATAAAAGGACACTGGCATACCCGTTATTAAAACCGCAATTAAAGCGAAAATTTCCCTGATCATAAAATCAAACGGATGATGCCTTGTTCCTGTAGTTGTATCTACATAGGTATCTGAATGATGAACAAGATGCAGTCTCCACATCCATTTTACTTTATGTAACAAATAATGCACAAAATATTGTGCTATCAGGTCCAGAACCATAATAGAGATGATAAGTTCTGCCCATACCGGTAGATCAATTAAATTTAAAATACCAAATCCTGTTTTGTTCAACCAGATAAAAACTCCCCCCGTTAGAATCCCGAATAAAAGGTTTATTAATAACACGAAACCAAGCAGATAGAAATTGGTTCTGGCATGTTTCCATTTGTTATAATTGAATTTTATCAAGGCGTAATAGCCTTCAAGGATCCAGAAACCTCCTAATATGATTATAAGCCACAGCAATTTTTGCCAGGTAGGCATATCTGCAAAAAATGAAAGAAAAGTTTCCAATTTCTGTTACTTAATTTAAGATCTTAGAATATTCGGTAGGATTGTTTAGAATAGCTTTAGCCCTTATTATTTCTGAATTGTTATCGGTGTAATATTCGTATAATCCCTCTTTATAAAAATATCTTTTTAGAATTTCATCAGATAAGAGACTTACAATTTCAGGTTTTTTTCTATCTAATTCCTGGCTTTTAAAGCTTGAAATCTGAGATCTTATTTTATCTACTTCAGAAGATATTTTCGCTTTTAATTCCTCTTCTTCGGCTTTATCCATCATTTCATTCAATTCCCTTTCTGTAGCAGTTTGATATTCAAAATTTGAGGTTTTAAGGTAATTCTTGAAATCATTAAAATCTGAATCAGAAAAATTGAAACTATCCGGTTCAGCGATATCATGGGAATAATAGTACCTCGTAGCATAATCGAAGATAGCATCCTGTAATAATAAGGATTGCGTGATATCACTAAATTCAGAAGATTCAAGTTTTATATCTGGTAATATCCCTCCACCATCGTAAACAGATCTACCATTTTTGGTTTTAAATTCGTTATAATCTTCAACCTTTGTTCTTAAAGCTTTCCCATCCTCTGACCTTCTTCGGTAATCTAATGCCTGTATACATCTACCACTTGGGGTATAATATCTGGAAATGGTAATTTTAAGCTGGGTTCCATAAGCAAGCTCACGAGGACGCTGTACTAAGCCTTTTCCAAAACTTCTGGCTCCTACGATCACTCCCCTATCCAGATCCTGTACCGCTTTTGCCACGATCTCACTGGCAGAGGCGCTTCTGCCATCTACTAGAACAACCAGTGGGATTTTAGTATCTATAGGCTCTTTTTTAGTAAAATATTCGCGGTTGTATTTTTCAATTTCAGACTTGGTGGTAACTATAAGCTCACCCTGATCTATAAAAATATTACTCACATTAATGGCTTCGTTAAGTAAACCTCCCGGGTTTCCTCTTAGATCCAATATTACCTTATTAGCACCCTGGTTTTTTAGATCCTTTAAAGCTCGAGCAACTTCTGTTGAAGCCTTGGCATTAAATCTTGAAAGAACAATATAGGCCGAATTATCATCCAGTAATTTATAGAACGGTACGGCATCAAGTTCTACGGCTCCTCTTTTTAGTGAAGTAGTTTTAATCTCTCCCTGCCGGCGATAAGTTAGATTTATATCTGTATTAGGAGCTCCATTAAGCAATTCTCCGGCATCTTCTTTAAAATCGGCAACATTGATATTTCCAATCTTAATAATCTCATCTCCGGCCTTTAAACCGGCTTTATCTGCTGGATAATCCTTATAAGCTTCCACAATGGTAATAGCATCGGGACTTGTTTTACCCCCAGCCCCAATCCCGGTATATTCACCAGCGCTATTTATTCTGGCTGCTTCCACATCCTGCTCGTTCCAGTAATTGGTATATGGATCCAGGTCTGTAAGCATAGATTTAATAGCTGTATCCATAAGTGCCGCAGGATTAGTCTCATCAACATAATTCATATTGATCTCCTTGAACAGTGTAGTGAAGATCTCTATCTGCTTGGCGATCTCAAAGAAGTCTGATTTAAAACTTACCGTCCCTATAAAAATCCCGATTAGAACCACCGGAAGAATGATTATTCTGCTGATACGTTTTTTCATCTTCTTGATATTTTATTATTACTGATGTGATCTACCCGTTTTAATAACGCTAGTACTAGAAGTTTAATGTAGCATTTTTTATTATTCTTCACTTTGCTTATTGAATTTTTCTAAAACCCTGATCATGCACTTTTCAAGTTTTTCGTAGGTTGGCTCATCACGAGAAATATAGATGAACATGAATGCATGGGAAGTTAAACGATTGGTAACAAGATACTTATTTTTTCTGAAAACCTCTCTCATCAATCGCTTAATTCTGTTACGCTGAACAGCGGTTTTAACCAGCTTTTTGGGAACAGAAACCGCGGTCTTGATTTCAGGAACATCTGAATCCTGAAATGGAATATATACAAGTTTTAAAGGATAGGCCTTTACACTTTTTCCTTCCACAAATAAACTGTCTATGAGTTTTTTACTTTTAAGACGGTCTTTCTTTCCAAATTTCTGGTCCATATAGCTGAATCTGCTGTAAAAGTAGCAATTCCGCAACTAATTAAAATAATTCAAACATGACCCCAATCATATTTTTATTTTATGATTATCAGTTACTTGGTTATTTAAATCAAGGATATGGGAAATCTGGATGTTACCGTATTAAACCGGAAAAAGGACAGGGCCAAGTATATTCATCAGTTAATTAAAGATCTAGAAGCCCTGGATCATTTGATTTCTAATGATCTAATTGAAAAATCCCCGATTAGAATTGGGGCTGAACAAGAATTCTGCCTGGTTAATAATTCGTTTTTACCTGTAAATACCTCTATGGGTATATTGAAAGATCTTGAGGATAAACATTTTACTACAGAGATTGGAAAATATAACCTGGAACTTAATCTTGATCCTTTAGAGCTGAATTCTGACTGTTTCTCTGAATTACATAAGAATATCAATCATTACCTCGATAAGGTTAAAAAAATAGCTGAGGATCACGATTCTCGAATCGTTCTAACCGGAATTTTACCAACCTTAAGATTAAGGCATATTTCTGAAGATTATATGACACCTCTGCAGAGATATTATGCCCTGAATGAATCCATCAAAAATTCAAGAAAACAGGATTTCTGGATTCATATCAAAGGTGTGGATGAATTAAACCTTTTACATGATTCTGTAATGCTGGAAGCCTGTAATACCAGTTTTCAGATGCATTTACAGATTAATCCTGATGAGTTTATAGAAAAGTATAACTGGGCTCAAGCTATAGCAGGACCAGTATTGAGTGCCTGTGTGAACTCCCCTATTCTCTTTGGTAAGGAATTATGGTCTGAAACACGTATTGCTCTTTTTAATCAAAGTACAGATACCCGGGCGAATTCTTTTGTGCTTAATGAAAAACAGGCTCGGGTAAGTTTTGGATCACATTGGGAAACCAAAGGGATCTCAGATATTTTTAAGGATAATATTTCCAGGTTCAGGAGTTTACTTACTTCAGATTTTGAATATGATAGTATGCACAGCCTTTCAGAGAATAAGATCCCAGATCTTAAAGCACTAAATCTTCACAACGGTACCGTTTACAGGTGGAACAGAGTCTGTTATGGTGTCGCAAAAAATAAAGCCCATGTTCGTATTGAATGCAGATATATCCCTGCCGGTCCAAGTGTTATTGATGAAGTTGCGAATATGGTCTTCTGGGTTGGTTTGATGAAGGGCCAGCCTGAAGAATTAAAGAATATCCATGAAAAAGAGGATTTTAAGAATATACGGGCAAATTTTTATAAAGCAGGAAGAACAGGTCTGGATTCCATTTTTACCTGGAATAAAAGGCAGATCACCGCAAAAGAACTATTGCTGACTGAATTACTTCCCATAGCCAGGAAAGGCCTTGAGAATTGTCAAATATCTGCTGCTGATATTGATATTTATCTTGGTATTATTGAAAATCGACTTAAAACCTGGAATGGAGCCGAATGGACGGTAAAAAGTTTTAGAAACCTTCAACTGAAAAAGAAACCATTGGAAGCCATGCAGGTTTTAACCTCCTATATCTTTGAAAATCAAATGAAAGACAATCCGGTAGGCGAATGGGAGCTTCTGGATCCTGAATTGAAGACGAATTTTCAAATTCAAAGGATCGTTAAACATAACATGAATACCAATATATATTCGGTAGACCCTAATGATAGCCTGGAACTTGTGATACATATGATGAAATGGAATAATATTCATCACATGCCCGTAATAAATTCAAATAAAATGATCATTGGTCTTTTAAGCTGGAAAGATGTTGAAGAATATTCAGAAAATGAAGAGAGCCAGCACCTGTGTGTTAAGGATGTTATGAGAAAAGAACTAATTACCACTACCCAGGATGAGCCATTAAAGAATGCAATTAACCTAATGAAAGAATATGAAATTGGTTGTTTGCCGGTAGTAGATAGAAACAGATTGATCGCGATACTAACCAAGAATGATCTGGAATTATGATAACTGAACCATCCAGCGGAATCTTAAAAAACGAAATTAATAACAGTAGATTTCTAAAGGTCATCGAGGGCAATAAAGCAGGTCCTGTGATGATTTTATTTGCCGGAATTCATGGAAATGAACAGGCTGGAGTAAAAGCCCTTGAAAATGTTTTGAAAGGAATAGACCCTGATGATATTAAGGGTAATATTTATGCTATTTATGGGAATTTAAAGGCCTTAACTAAAAACAAAAGATTTCTTGATTTCGATCTTAACCGGATGTGGACTTCGGCAAGAATGGAAAAAAGATCATTTGAAAAAGATAAATATGCTGAAGATCAAGAGCAAAATGAGATCAATAAGATCCTGAACCAGATCATCAAAAAACACAATTCTCCGCTTTATTTTATAGACCTGCATACGACTTCCAGTGATAGTCTGCCTTTTATAACCATTAACGATAGTTTGATAAACCGTAGATTTTCAAAGATCTTTCCTGTCCCGGTTATACTGGGAATCGAGGAGTATCTGGAAGGCCCGCTATTGAGTTATATCAATAAGCTGGGTTATGTTTCTTTAGGTTTTGAGTCCGGACAACATACTTCCAAAGAAGCAATTATCAATGCCAGATCATTCGTAAAACTTGCCTTGCATTTTTCGGAGATTATCAAATTCGGGGATATCGAAAATGAATTTCAAAAACTACAGAAAGCCGCTGAATCAAACAGTAAGATCTATGAGATCATTTATAGATATAACATAAAACGGGAAGAGCATTTTAAAATGAAATCCGGATTTTCGAGTTTTGAATTACTCGAAAAAGGCACATTACTGGCATCCAGCGATGAAAAAGATATATACCTGGAGAAAAAGGCAACTTTATTCATGCCTTTATACCAGAAAAAGGGAGTTGACGGCTACTTTCTTATCAGGAAAATTGAACCTTTCTTTTTGAATTTATCGGCACTTTTCAGAAATATAAATGCTGATAATATTCTTACCATTTTACCCGGTGTGAATTGGGAAGATTCTAGAAGATCTGCCCTGATCATTAATTTAAAAGTAGCACGCTTCCTGGCCAAACCTATTTTCCATTTATTAGGTTACAGAAGCAGGGAAATTGGTCCTAATTATATTAAGGTTTCCAGCCGGGACAGGGTATCTAAAACATATCTTTATGAAGATCTTTCCTGGTATAAAAAAACCCTTTCGGTTAAGAAAGGGTTTGATAAGGTTAATAGCAGAGAAGATTAATTACTGGAATTAGAATCTTTTTCCTCATCAGATCCCGTCCACTTATTATTAGAGCGGTCTATATCTGCCATCATTTGTGATTCGTCTATTTCAATGGTTGAAATTTTATCCATTCCAACCGGAATTTCTAACTGATATCCAGGGGATCCCCAGGCCCAGTCTTTTTCAATGGTTCTATTAACACCTTCTTCAGCTGGTTTTTCCCATCTCATCATTTGTAATGGGATATAAAAGGTCTCTTTTGTACCATCTTCGTATGTTACATTAACATCTACAGGCATCGGCATTAGTCCGTTTCTCTGTAAAGTAACTGTGGTAAGATCGCCTTGACCTTCAACATTATTGATCGCGTAGTCTATAGTATTTGTGGTCCTGGTCCAGTCCTGTAAATACCAGTCTAATTCAGCTCCAGATACTTTTTCAGCAATTCTTATAAAATCGTTAGGTGTTGGATGCTTGAATTTCCATTCATCATAATAACGATTCAAGGTTTTTGCTAAATTTTCTTTACCAATCACATATCCTAACTGGGCAAGGAATACGGCTCCTTTTGAGTAAGCTGCAGCACCATATAGCGCATTCATCGCATATCTATCAGCATGAGTGGTCTGTGGTTGTTCTTTACCAGATTTAGCAAGATATCCATAGCTTCTATAAGATCCTGTATGTGGATTTTCAGCATTTTTGTCCAGAATAACATTTTCGGCTTCAGATGAGATATAAGAAGTAAAGCCTTCATCCATCCATTCGTTAATGCTTTCATTGGTGGCTAATAAATGCTGAAACCAGGCGTGAGCCATCTCATGGGCAGTAACCCCTACCAGGCTTTCAAAAGAACGCTCTCCTGTAATAAGGGTTAACATGGCATATTCCATACCTCCGTCACCACCTTGAACTACCGAGTATTGATCCCATGGATAAGGTCCAATGTGTTCATTGAAATAAGCCAATAATTCAGCTGATTTTGGCTGAAGCTTCTCCCAGTTCTCTTTTATTTCATCATTGTCTTTATAAAAGAAATGTAATTCGGTTCCATCTTCAGCAACCAAAGTATCATGAATATATTCAGGATCTGCGGCCCAGGTGAAGTCATGTACTTTAGGAGCTACAAAGTGCCAGGTTAACTTGTCTCCTTTGGTCTTTACTTTAGTTCCTTCTTTTTCATAACCATGACCTATTTCCTGAGGATTCTGAAGATATCCCGTACTTCCAATAGTATAATCCTTGTCTATGCTGATCTTTACATCAAAATCGCCCCAAACACCGTGAAATTCACGTGCGATATAAGAATCTGCATGCCATCCCTGGAAGTCATACTCAGCTAACTTAGGATACCACTGGCTCATAGAAAGAGCAACCCCCTCAGAGCTGTTTCTACCAGATCTTCTGATCTGTTCTGGTACCTGACCTTCAAAATTCATATTGAAAGTTGTTTTTTCACCAGGCAGAATTGGCTCAGTAAGCTCCACTTCTAGGACAGTTCCTACTTCTTCATACTGCAATTCTTTACCATTCTGGGTTAAGGAATTTACTTTCAGGTAACCCTGCTGTTCAGGAGAAAGGCCGGTAATCCTGCTTACTATTTCAGGATTCTCTTTGGTACCTTTATTAATGGTCATTCTGCCATCTGGATCTGGAACGCTTTCCAGTCTCGCATTCATTTCGCTATCCGGTTGAAAAGCATTGAAGAAAAGGTGGTAAAATACTCTGTTGAGGGTATCAGGAGAATTGTTGGTATAAACTAGTTCCTGAGTTCCGGTATATTTGAAATTGTCAACATTCATGTCCACTTCCATTGTGTAATCTACATGCTGCTGCCAATATGAAGTATTGTTCTGAGCCTGAATAAGGCCAGTGCTAATAAATAATAAACTTAATAGTAATCTCTTCATTTTAATTGTTTTTCGCGATTTGGTCTGCTAAAATTAGTGCGTTATATAAGTTGGCCATCTTACCTGAAGTGGACAAACTTTGAAATTTCTTGGTGTTACTTCTATCACCGCCTAACATTACGGTAGCATTGGTAGTTAATCCACTATCCATAATGATCTGCTTAACCTGTGCTGCGCTAAGTTGAGGGTAATAACCTCTAATTAATGCTGCAATTCCTGCTACAGCCGGAGAGGCCATAGAAGTTCCCTGTAAGTACTCATATTCATCATTTGGTGTGGTAGACCATATTTTAGTTCCCGGGGCAAACACGTCAACATTAGACTTTCCGTAGTTTGAGAAATCTGATACCAAACCGGCACCATATTCGTAATTAAGAGAACCTACGGTTAGGAAGTTATCTGCAACTTCAGAAGTATTTGAAGGATCCTGATCGTTTGGATAAACTTTCTTCTGGTCAAGGTCTAGACCTTCGTTTCCTGCCGCATTCACGATTAGTACATCGTTTGCAGCTGCATATTTAATAGCATCAATTACCCACTCAGGATTAGGAGAAAAGTACTTTCCAAAGCTGGTATTTATTACCTTGGCGCCATTGTCTACAGCATATCTTATACCCAGTGCAATATCCTTATCGTATTCGTCACCATCTGGAACTGCTCTTACAACCAAAATTCTAGCATTACTTGCAACTCCTTTTGTTCCAATATCATTCGTTCTGTCGGCAGCAATAATTCCGGCAACGTGAGTTCCGTGTTTTACATTTTCCTTATCCGGTTCAGGACCAGAGACCTGGTTATTACCATAATCTGTATCTGTAATATCATAAGGATCATCTCCCACTACAGCACGTCCGTCTAGTTCTAAATTAAAATGTGATGAAAGCCTGTCATTGTAGTATTCCAATGCCTCATCCAATTCACTCAATGCTTCAGGAATATTTTCATTCACATTATACTGGATCTGGGTTAACATTGATTTGTACTGAGTTAACTGCTGAGTTTGAGGACTAAAGTCAGCCAGTTGCTCTTTTGTATAATCTTCTGTTCCTAATTCTGCAGAGACTGCATCGTGTGCTGCAGAAAGCTGCTGCTTTATCTGAACGTATTGATCACGAGTCTGTACAGATTCATTATACTCCTTCTCAAATTCAGCCTTAGCAGATTTATAATAATTGAATTCTTCACGATCTGCTACGCTTATGCTGCTTTCAGACTTACCTTCGTATTTTGGCTTAAGCCTTTTGTAAATACGGGTGTATTCCATGTTTTCAGCTACGGCATCTCCTAGAAAATTCCAACCGTGGATATCATCTATATAACCGTTGTTATCGTCATCTTTTCCATTTCCTGGAATCTCATCTGAGTTTGTCCAGATAACACCCTGTAGGTCTTCATGTTCAATATCCACTCCACTGTCAACAACTCCAACGATCACGGGAGAAGGCTTGGATTTCTTTATAATTTCGGCATAAGCCTTATTAACGCTCATTCCGGGAATTGTGTCAGTTAAAAGATCTGAATTGGTCCAGTCTTTTAGCTGATCGTCAGAAAGATCCTTGACTTTTAAGGGAATGGAATCAATATTCTTTACCGGTGTTGATACAATTTTTGGAGCCGTACTGCTACAACCTGTAATTATACCAGCAGCAAGTAGGGATAGAATTGGTTTAAAAAAAGGTATTCTCATGTTTGCTTTTAGTTAAAAATTTCATCGAAAGTGTGAACCTGATCAAGTCTAACGCCTTTCTCTGTATGTTTTAGGGTTAATATTTCGTTATGGGCATCATGCTCCATAAAAAGATAATAGTTCTCATCTGCTGCTGTTTCCAGAAATTTTTTCTTTTCCGGAAGGGTTAGTAAGGGCCTGGTATCATAGCCCATAACATAGGGTAATGGAATATGTCCAGCCGTTGGAAGCAGATCTGCCATAAAGACCAGTTTTTTTCCTTTGTAATCTATATGCGGAATCATTTGTTTATCTGTATGTCCATCTACAAATAATACGCCAAAACCAAGATCCTTATAGTTTGAAAAGGTTTTACCTTCCTCTCTGTCAATAAAGTGCAATTTTCCACTTTGCTCCATCGGGATGATATTTTCCTTTAGAAAAGAAGCTTTTTCACGATCATTAGGTTGGGTAGCCCATTGCCAATGATCTTCATTCGTCCAAAAGTGGGCATTTTTAAAGGCGGGTTCATAGCCTGTTTTATCTTTATTCCATTGAATACTACCTCCACAATGGTCGAAGTGTAAATGTGTTAGAAAAACATCGGTAATATCATCTCGATGAAAACCATGTTTTTTCAGTGATTTATCAATACTATGATCGCCCCATTGAAAGTAATAACTGAAGAATTTTTCACTTTGCTTATCCCCCAGCCCAGTATCGATCAACGTTAGACGGTCACCATCCTCGATCAAAAGACAGCGGGCCGCGATATCAATCATATTGTTTTTATCGGCGGGATGTGGGCGGGGCCAAAGACTTTTGGGAACAACTCCAAACATGGCTCCACCATCAAGCTTGAAATTTCCTGCTTCTATGGTATATAAGGTCATGTTTTCAGTTTTTAAAAAATTCACCGCAAAATAGAAAAAGTTAAAGCCTTATGGAATAATTTTCAATTCATTTAACAGGATACTTATAGAAAGCCTTTATACAATAAGCTTTCAGAATAAAACATTTTTAATATTTTTAGCTTTTATAAGTAAACGAAGAACACATGATAGAATTAGCAGGAATAGTAATATTGGGTATCTTAGCTCAGTGGTTGGCGTGGCGGTTCAAAATACCGGCTATTCTTCCGCTAATTATAATAGGCCTGGCAGTAGGCCCTTTATCTACATTTTATACAGGAGACGGATCTAAATTAATTGAACCTATCTGGAATGGTGAATCCGGATTATTTCCCGGCGACAGCCTATTCTATTTCGTATCACTGGCTATTGGTATTATTCTTTTTGAAGGAGGATTAACCCTTAGAAAGGGCGAAATTCTTAATGTTGGCCCGGTAATCCTGAAATTGATCACTGTTGCGGTGATCGTAACTTTCTTTGGTGCCGGTATCGCCGCTCATTTTATATTTGATCTAAGCTGGCAGATAAGTTTTCTTTTTGCGGCATTAATTATCGTTACAGGGCCTACCGTTATTACTCCTATTTTACGGAATATACCTTTGAAAAAGGATATTTCGGCTATTTTGAAATGGGAAGGAATTCTTATTGATCCTATAGGAGCTTTGGTTGCCGTATTGATGTTTGAGTTTATTAGTGCTGGAACAGGAACAGAGTTTACCGAAACTGCATTATTGGAATTCGGTAAGATCGTGTTATTCGGCTTTACCTTTGGATTCACTTTTGCTCATGCTCTGGCCTTTGCCATAAAGAAGAATGTAATTCCCCATTATCTATTGAACGTACTTACCCTGGCCACTGTACTGGGTGTATTTGTACTTGCAGACCTGTTTGCTCATGAAAGCGGACTTTTGGCCGTAGTAGTTATGGGAATGGTGATGGGTAACATCAACCTTCCTAACCTGAAAGAGTTGTTATATTTCAAGGAATCACTCAGTGTATTATTGATCTCGATCCTTTTCATATTACTGGCGGCGAACATTAATATGGAAGACCTGATGCTGGTCTATGATATAAAAGCATTGATCCTATTTGCCACCGTAGTATTAGTAATTAGGCCATTAGGAGTATTCGTGAGTAGTATAAACTCATCTTTGAAGATAAATGAAAAGTTATTTATTAGCTGGGTTGGTCCACGGGGTATTGTAGCAGCAGGTATTGCTTCACTATTTGGTTTGGAGTTAGCTAGCCAGGGTGTTGAAGGAGCTGAATATATTACTCCGCTGGTATTTATGATCGTGCTGGGAACGGTGCTACTTAATGCTACTACAGCAAGATTATTTGCCCAATTGGTAGGTGTATTCTTAAAGAATTCCCAGGGTATTCTTATCATTGGAGCTTCCACTATTTCAAGGCTTATCGCTTCTTACCTGAAAAAGAACAAGAGACACGTAGTACTTGTAGATAGCAATGGAGCTAATATTAGGAAAGCCAGGGAACTTGGCCTGGATGCGATTCAGGAGAATGTGTATTCAGATGATCTTATAAATAATATCGAATTGAGTGACGTGGGTTACCTGATGGCACTAACGGGAAATACCGAGGTCAATACGAATGCCATTGAAAAATTCAGAAAACATTTTGGTGAAAATGGATCTTTTAGAGTGGTTTCTTCAGACGAAATGTATGATCCTGAAAACAACCCAAAAGAAGGCCTGTTCTCTCAAACCGACGATTATATCAAGCTTACCAATCTTGCCAGAAAATATCCATCTATACATGAGTTGGAACTGAATTCCAAGGAGCATTATGAAGGTCTTATAGAAATAAGTAAGACAGACCCCGATATTATCCCGCTATTCGTTAAAAATACTGAAGGTGAGCTAAGTATCATTCCATCCAATAGTATGGAAGTGGAGATAGAAGAGGGATATTTGCTGGTTTATCTAGGTAAACAGATGGATTCTGGTGATAGTGATGAGAAAGAAAACATTGAAGAAAATATAGAGCAGGATTAAGCCTGCTCATTTTCCATTTCCTCTATCAATTCGTCGGTAATTTCAAGATTGTGATAAACATTTTGAACATCGTCGTCATCTTCGAATTTTTCAACCAGGTTCAGGATCTTTTTCGCGTCTTCTACGGGCAGTTCGAGAGTATTTAATGGAATACGCTGCACTTCTGAATTTTTAGGCTCTATTTCCAGCTCTTCAAGTTTTGAGGACATGAGCCCGAAATCTGTGAAATCTGTATAAACAGTTAGATACTCTTCATCCTTTTCAAATTTAGAAGCACCACCTTCAATTAACTCTAATTCGAATTCTTCAAGATCCATTTCTATCTTTTCCTTTTCGATAACAAAAACTCCTTTTCTGTCGAATAGGAACTCTAGAGAACCATTGGTTCCTAAACTTCCGCCATTCTTGGAAAATATAGATCTTACAGAAGCTACCGTTCTATTGGTATTATCTGTGGTACATTCTACGAAAATGGCAATTCCATTTGGTCCATAACCTTCAAAAGTTACGGTTTCATAATTATCGGCATCTGCCCCGCTGGCCTTCTTTATAGCGCGTTCTATGGTGTCCTTTGGCATGTTTACACCCTTGGCATTAGAAATAGCATTTCTAAGTCCCGGATTAGCTTCAGGATCTGGCCCTCCTCCTTCTTTTACAGCTACGGTGATCTCCTTGATCGCCCTGGTGAACTGCTTTGCTCTTTTCTTGTCCTGTGCTCCTTTTCTATGCTTTATATTCGCCCATTTACTATGTCCGGCCATTGTTTAGTCTATTGTCTTTTGATTATAGTCGATAGATCTTCTACCAAATTAAAGTTTTCCAAATTTAAAAAAATGTTACGGAAATTAGATAAAGCAGCATATCCAGCGTTTATCCTTTAAGAACTAAGGATATTGCAAATAGGTCGATTTGTTAGATATTTTCAGATTAATGGAATCTATCGATAACTTTTATTGGCAGGTGGGAAATATTGGAAAGACCTCACAGGTTTCAAAAACCTGTGAGGTCTATTTATTTTTTTAGTTTGCGTTAGGGATAGGAGTGGCAGCTTTTTGGAAGCCATAGCGTCCAAAAACTAGAACGGATAGCCCGCCGCCGACCATGGGAGGCGGAACGCCCAGATTAAAGCTATAAAAAACTATTACTAGTCGTTTAACTTAAGTACGGCCATAAATGCTTCCTGAGGAATCTCTACGTTACCAACCTGGCGCATACGTTTTTTACCTTTTTTCTGCTTTTCCAGAAGCTTTCTCTTACGGGAAATATCACCACCATAACATTTCGCGGTAACATCCTTTCGCAGAGCTTTCACAGTCTCTCTGGCGATTATCTTGGCCCCGATTGCTGCCTGGATAGGAATATCAAATTGTTGTCTTGGGATAAGCTCCTTCAGCTTTTCACACATTTTCTTCCCAATATCATAGGCATTATCCACGTGTAATAAAGCTGAAAGTGCATCAACTTTGTTGGCGTTTAAAAGAACATCCACTTTTACAAGTTTTGATTCTCTCATTCCAATAGGTGAATAATCGAAAGAAGCATAACCTCTGGAAACCGTTTTTAGCCTGTCATAAAAGTCAAATACGATCTCTGCCAATGGCATATCGAAAGTTAATTCAACTCTTTCAGTCGTTAAATAGGTTTGATTGGTGATCTCTCCCCTTTTTTCAATACAAAGCGACATAACATTCCCAACATAGTCTGCCTTGGTAATAATTGTTGCTTTAATGAAGGGTTCTTCTACTCTATTTAAAGTTGACGGTTCTGGAAGGTCTGAAGGGTTATTTACCAGGATAAGATCATCTGGATTTTTATTGGTATAAGCGTAATAGGATACGTTAGGAACCGTAGTAATAACGGTCATATCGAACTCACGCTCCAGTCTTTCCTGAATGATCTCAAGATGCAGCATTCCAAGGAATCCACAACGGAAACCAAATCCAAGAGCTGCAGAACTTTCAGGAGTAAATACCAGAGAAGCGTCGTTCAGCTGAAGTTTCTCCATTGAAGCTCTCAACTCCTCATAATCCTCGGTATCTACTGGATAAATTCCGGCGAAAACCATTGGTTTTACATCCTCAAATCCGGCGACAGCTTCAGTAGTTGGATTTTCTGCACTAGTAATGGTATCACCAACTTTAACTTCGCGGGCATCTTTAATACCAGTGATAAGGTATCCAACATCGCCTGTTTTTATTTCTTTTCTAGGGAACTGCTTTAATCTAAGTGTACCAACTTCGTCGGCATCATAAGTCTTATCTGTGGCAACGAATTTGATCTTCTCTCCTTTCTTGATAGAGCCATTGATCACCCTGAAATATGTTTCAACTCCACGGAATGGGTTATATACCGAGTCAAATATCAGCGCTCTTAATGGCGCATCTACTTTTCCGCTTGGAGCCGGAATGCGATCAATTATCGCATCAAGAATTTCTTTGATTCCCAGTCCTGTTTTAGCACTGGCAGGAATAACTTCAGAAGGATCACAACCAAGAAGATCTACAATATCGTCGGTTACTTCTTCCGGGTTTGCACTTGGAAGATCTACTTTATTTAGAACCGGGATAATCTCCAGGTCGTTTTCAAGAGCCAGGTAAAGATTGGAAATAGTTTGCGCCTGAATGCTTTGAGCGGCATCAACTACCAGCAAAGCACCTTCACAGGCAGCGATAGAACGGGACACTTCATAAGAAAAATCCACGTGACCGGGAGTATCGATAAGATTCAGAACAAATTCTTCGCCTTCGTGGATGTAATCCATCTGTATGGCGTGAGATTTTATGGTAATCCCTCGTTCACGTTCCAGATCCATACTATCCAGCAATTGTTCCTGCTTTTCCCTTTCGGTTACAGCGCCGGTAAAATCGAGTAAACGATCGGCCAGTGTACTTTTTCCGTGATCAATATGTGCTATTATGCAAAAGTTCCGAATATTCTTCATCTCCAAAATTTGAGTCCTTTTTCTCCTTTAAAAATCAGGTGAATTAAGTCTACAAATATAGTTTATTTGTATGTCTTCAGAGAATAATTCTAAATTGTTCGCAATTCTAATAATTTCAATAACTTTTATAAAAAATTTATATAAGTACTTGTTTAAATTAAAAAAATATACATACTTTGTTAAAGCTCTTTTGTTATTTTAATAAAGAAGCCTGGATTCATACTATTCAAAATTCAACAAATGGATAAGAAAATTTTAGGTGTTGATATTGGTGCAACCAAAATTCATCTTGGTATTGTTCAGGGCGACAGGGTGACTCAGGAAATTAAATTCCCAACCTTATCTAATTCATCAGAGGTTGATATCATAAAGAATCTGATTAGTAGGATAGAATCTCTTGGAAAACATGAATTTGAAGGTATAGGTATAGGTGTTCCGGGTCTGGTAGATGAAAAAAGAGGTATTGTTTATGATCTTTTGAATATTTCTTCCTGGAAAAAGGTAGAACTCAAAAAATACCTGGAAGATCACTTCAAGGTGCCTGTAAGGATTACGAACGATGCGAATGTTTTTGCCCTGGGAGAAAAGATCTACGGAGCGGGGAAGAAATTCAGTAATATGGTGGGAATTGCCATGGGAACCGGTTTTGGAACCGGAATAATCGCCAATAATAAGTTGTATTCGGGTAATTTATCCAGCGCCGGCGAACTTGGAAGCATACCTTATTTAGATAAGACCATTGAAGATTACTGTAGTGGCAAGTTTTTTAGAGAGCAATATGGCACTTCGGGCTCAATTGTTTTTCAAAATGCCGAAAAGGGCGATGCAGAAGCATTGAAGATCCTGGAAGAGTTTGG
Organism: uncultured Flavobacteriaceae bacterium; assembly: GCA_965364455.1. Taxonomy (GTDB): domain Bacteria; phylum Bacteroidota; class Bacteroidia; order Flavobacteriales; family Flavobacteriaceae; genus Christiangramia. The sequence goes on along the minus strand of CBDTXN010000001.1, from coordinate 25,585 downwards.
AGTTCATCTGGCACACGCGATAAAGCTGATCCTTTATATTCTTTCTCCCGAAGCTGTATTTCTGGGAGGATCAGTAAGCAGATCTTTTAAATTTTTCGAAAAAAACCTGAACCGATCTCTTGAAAGTTTTCCATTTAAAAGGGTTTTGGATAAACTGGTAATTCAAACCGCACACACCAATAACATATCGATACTAGGCGCTGCGGCGCTTATTATTTCTGAAAAAAACGAGAAAAACCTGGATGATGCAGGTACAAAAAATTCAATCTTACCCTAAATTCCATTTCAAAACAATATGGCATATTCAGTAGCTGAAGAAAAAACTAATAGGTCCAACGGAAACACAACCCGATCTATAATAATAATAGGAGCCTTATTTTTCATTTTCGGGTTTGTTACCTGGCTAAACTCTCTTTTGATACCTTATCTGGAGATCGCCTGTGAACTAACCAAATTTCAATCCTTCTTTGTCACCTTTGCCTTTTATATAGCCTACGTGGTTATGGCACCCGTATCTACCAAAACTCTGAGTTGGTTAGGGTTCAAGAAGGGAATGTCTGTAGCCCTGGTGATAATGGCCTTTGGAGCCCTACTTTTTATTCCGGCGGCCATTACCAGGACTTATATCATATTCCTGACTGGTTTATTTATCATGGGTAGCGGACTGGCGATACTTCAAACTGCTTCCAATCCTTACGTGACCATTGTTGGCCCTGCTGAAAGTGCGGCAAAGCGTATAAGTATCATGGGAATCTGTAATAAGCTCGCCGGTGCTATTGCTCCAATTTTGATAGGCTTCTTTTTGCAACTTGAAAAGGCTGATGAATTACAGTCTGAAATAGCCAATTTAACTTCGGCAGAAAGAATAAATGAACTAAATGAAATGGCGCTAAGGGTAATTCCGCCATATATAGGAATTATTGTCGTTCTTCTGCTTTTAGCTATATGGGTGTATAAATCCAGCTTACCTGAAGTAGATACCGATGAAGAAGACGAAAGCCTTTCATCTACGAATGCAGGAAAGAAGAGTGTTTTCGATTTTCCACATGTAATTTTAGGGGTAGTAACACTTTTCCTTTACGTTGGAGTAGAAGTTATAGCCGCAGATAGTATAATCAGTTACGGGGCTTCACAGGGAATCGCCCTCACTACTGCAAAATATTTCGCAACCGGAACCATGGTGGCCATGGTGGTTGGTTATATCATAGGGATCATATCCATCCCGAAATTCATTTCTCAGGAAAATGCCTTGAGAGTTTCAGCTGTGCTGGGAATAATATTTTCGATCCTTGCAATTTTCACTGAAGGCTATGTATCACTTGCCTTTATTGCCTTATTAGGTCTTGCAAATTCATTGATGTGGCCAGCCATCTGGCCCATGGCGCTTGCCGATGTGGGTAGATTTACCAAAGCAGCCTCGTCACTACTAGTAATGGGAATTGCTGGTGGTGCAATAATTCCTTTGGCCTATGGAGCTTTAGCTGAAAGCTGGAATCCACAGGATGCCTATTGGGTAATGATCCCATGCTATTTATTCATTCTGTATTTTGCAGTATTAGGATATAAAATCAGAAAACCATGAGACCATATATTCTGGCTGAAAATAACTGGAAAACTATAAGGGAGGAAGAAATTGAGGTAGCTGTCCTTACCTGGGGGGCAACCGAAGCTCATAATTATCACCTTCCTTATGGAACCGATAATTTTCAAATTGAAGCAATTGCTGCTGAAGCTGGTAAAATAGCTTTTGAAAAAGGAGCAAAGGCGAAGATCATGCCTAATATTCCTTTTGGAGTGAATACCGGGCAGGCAGATATTAAACTTGACATTAATTTGCTTCCGAGTACACAACTGGCCATTTTAACCGATATTATTGAGGTTCTTAATCGGCAAGGGATCTATAAGTTCATTCTTTTAAATGGGCATGGCGGAAATAATTTCAAACCTATCCTCAGGGAAATAGGATATAAGTTTCCAAAAATGTTCCTGGTTACTTCAAATTTCTTTCAAACTACAGATAAATCTGAATTCTTTGAAGAGGAGGGAGACCATGCAGATGAAATGGAAACAAGTCTTATGTTACATCTTCGTGCAGACCTGGTTTCAGATTTGACTGAGGCAGGAGATGGCAGGGAAAAGAAATCTAACATTACCGGAATTAAAGAAGGTTGGGCCTGGGCAGAAAGGCAATGGTCTATGGTTACTGAAGATACAGGGATAGGAAATCCTAAAAAAGCAAACGCCGATAAGGGGGAACGTTTTTTTAAAGCGGTATCCCTTCAATTGGCAAATCTTATTCTGGAGATCTCAGAATTAGACCTGGATAAACGATATGAAAAATAATTTTCAATCTATGAGTTCAAATCTTATTAAATATTCATTCTGTATTGGATTAATACTGTTGGTCACTTTTTCCGGTTTTGGAATGCAGGTACATCCTGAGCAAACAGATTATAATGAAGTGCCGGCAATCATTCCCATGCCTCAGAATGTAAAATGGGGGTCAACCACTTATCAGATCCCGGAAAATAACATTATTTGCTACAACAATGAAGCTAAGAATTCAGCTAAATGGGTAAAGAAATTAGTAAACGGAGCAGGGGTAAATGTTGAAGTTAAGGATGGTGGAAATTGCGGGAACTGGAAACTTTCTATTGAACCTGATCTTAAAGCGGAGCTCGGAGAAGAAGGGTATCAACTAGAGATAAATACTTCCGGAGTGAGTTTAAAAAGTGCTACCAAAGCAGGTATGTTCTATGGAATCCAGACTTTAAGACAATTTTTTCCTCCGGAAATTGAAACTGGTGGATATTCTTCAAAAATTGAACTTAGAACTGTGGAAATCACAGATAGTCCGAAATATTCATGGAGGGGTAGTATGCTTGATATTGCCAGAAGTTTTCTTTCCAAAGATTACATTAAAAAGCATATCGATAGAATGGCCCTCTATAAAATGAACCGTTTACATCTTCATTTAAGCGATGACCAGGGCTGGAGAATTGAAATAAAGGGGTATCCAAAACTTACCGAAATAGGAGGAAATAGTGCTGTTAAAAATGGCCGATCTGGATATTTAACTCAAAAGGAATTTCTGGAGCTTCAGGAATATGCTGCTGAACGTAACATCGTGATCATTCCGGAAATTGATATGCCGGGTCATGTCTATGCGGCTTTAGCATCTTATCCTGAACTTAACTGTGAGAATAACGCCAATATTGAGCCTAAAAGAGCTGAACCGCCAAATCTATATGACGGTTATAATGTAGGATGGACCAGATTATGCCTTGAGGATGAAAAAACCTATGAATTCGTAGATAAGATCATTAAAGAGTTATCTGATATCACCACCGGGAAGTGGATCCATATTGGAGGTGATGAAATAGAAGATCCCCTTTACGAGGAATTCATCCAAAAAGCTGATGCTATCGTTAGAAAACATGGAAAAACCGGAATAGGCTGGGAAGAAAGTGCCAAGGCAGAACTTAGCGACAATTTTATTGTGCAAAGATGGAATGGTGAGACAACCATTGGAGAAGATCAACCAATTATCGACTCTTTCTGCAAGTTCTTTTATCTTGATCATGGTAATGTAACAGACCAGGAAAATACTTATAAATGGTGTCGTAAAGAAGGCTTAAGTCTCGAGACAGTATATAGTTACAGTTCTGATGATGAGCGTGTAATTGGTGTGGAAGCACCTGTTTGGAGTGAACTGGTAATTAGTGATGACCGCGCCGATGACAGGCTATGGCCAAGAAGTATCGCTGCTGCTGAAATTGGATGGACGCAGTCTTCTGGTAGGAACTTTCAGGATTTTACCAACCGGGTGGCTGAGCATGGGCTAAGACTTGATCAACTTGGAATTAATTACTTTAAAAGTCCTGAAGTAAAATGGAAAACGATTGGAGAAAAAGGAATTTTCTCTGAAAAACTTTCAAATGAAGAAGATGAATAAAAAGAATCCCGATACAGAGAAAGTATCAAATTATGATCATCTGGAAAAGATGAACACACTGGAATTGCTTTCAAATATTAATAAGGAAGATCAATCTGTAGCTGGTAATGTTAAGAAACAGATTACATATATAGAAAAACTGGTAGATATTATTGTTCCCAAGATAAAATCTGGTGGGAGATTGTTCTACATAGGCGCAGGAACCAGCGGTAGGCTTGGTGTGCTTGATGCTTCAGAATGCCCACCAACCTTTGGGGTTAGCCCAGGAATTGTGATCGGACTTATAGCTGGAGGAGATACTGCTCTAAGGAATGCGGTTGAGAATGCTGAGGATGATACCAACCAGGCCTGGAATGATCTTCAGGAATATGATATTTCTAAAAATGATGTGGTAATCGGGATTGCTGCGTCGGGGACTACTCCTTATGTAATTGGCGGAATTAAAGATTGCCGGAAGAATGGAATTATAACCGGCTGTATTACCTGCAGTTCTGGAAGTCCATTGGCTGAAGCTTCAGAATATCCAATTGAAGTGGTAACAGGACCTGAATTTGTTACAGGAAGTACCAGGATGAAGGCGGGCACTGCTCAGAAACTTGTTTTAAATATGATCTCCACCTCGGTTATGATTAAGCTGGGAAGAGTGAAGGGAAATAAGATGGTAGATATGCAGCTTTCTAATGTAAAGCTGGTCGGTCGTGGTACCCGAATGATCATGGAAGAGCTTGGCCTGGAGGAAGAGGAAGCCGGTCGTTTACTTATGAAACACGGTAGTGTTCGTAATGTGCTTAAAAATTATCAGGGGAATAAATAGTGCGGTAGGGTTTAGCTGAGGTAAGGAAATAAATTCATTTTCCAAAATTCAATATTTAAAGATGAAGAAAACTTTTCTTCTTTACGCATTTGTTTTAAACCTGGCCTTCATTTTTGCTCAAAATGAACCTGGAAGTTATGTGGCTTATCGCAGCATAGACCCAATTAATATTGATGGTATAGCCAGCGAAGGCTCCTGGAAAAATGTACAGTTCAGCTCAGATTTTATAGATATAGAGGGTGAGAAAACACCTAAGTATCAAACCAATGTCAAAATGCTTTGGGATGACAAATACCTATATTTTTACGCTAAGATGGAGGAGCCTCATATCTGGGCGACCTTAAAGCAAAGGGATACGGTAATTTTTTACGATAACGACTTCGAGATCTTTATAGATCCAGATGGTGATTCCCATAATTACCTGGAATTTGAAATGAATGCCCTTAATACTGTTTGGGACCTTTTTATTGTAAAGCCCTACCGTGAACCTTCACCTATAATTGACAACTGGGATATTAAAGGTCTTAGATCTGCTGTGCATATTGAAGGTTCTTTGAACGATCCTTCAGATAAAGATGAATACTGGAGTGTTGAAGTTGCCATTCCCTGGGAAGTATTGGAAGAGGCCAATGTGTTTGGGAACGGCCACGAAGATAAATTCTGGCGTATCAATTTCTCCAGGGTGAACTGGGATTTTGATCTCAACGGAACAACCTATTCCAGGAAGAAGGATGCAAATGGCAAATTTCTGCCTGAATATAACTGGGTTTGGTCTCCTCAGGGAGTAATTAATATGCACGAACCTGAGCATTGGGGTTACGTATATTTTTCATCAAAAAATGCGGGAGAAAAAGATGGATTCAAAATTCCTCTTGATGAAAGGATAAAGTGGACACTTTTTAAACTTTACAGGGAACAAAAAGCATTTAAAAAGAAGCAAGGTGAGTGGGCCCGGGAAATGAAGGACCTTCAGGAAGAAAGTTTGGTTGTAAACGGACAGACCTTAAACCCGGTTTTGGAAAATCACACTACCGGTTGGAACATTTCTATAAAAAGCCCTTTTTCAGGGAATACATATATCATTAAAGAAGACGGTCATTTAATCAAAATCTAATTTTTCCTATGATGAAGCTTTCAAAACTCCTGATTTTAGTTTTTTCACTTACTTTATTTTCCTGCGGTGAAAATTCTGAGAATCCAAAAGAACAGATCACTGATCCTGCTGAGGTCGAAAAAATAAAAGAAAACGATTTTAAATTCTGGGTTTGGACAGGTGCCAATAATGAGCGCACAGACTCTTCTTACACCGCCGAGTATAAAAAATATGCTGAAAATGGAATTGAGGCTGTTTTGATTAATACCAATACAGATGCAGAGTTATTAGCGAGAGTTGCTCCGTTGGCAAGAAAAGAAGGACTGGAAGTACACGCCTGGATCATGGCAATGAACCGTCCCGGGGATAGTATTGCCCTGGAGCATCCAGAATGGTACGCTGTAAGCAGAGACGGAAAATCTACTCACGACACTAGGCCTTATGTAGATTATTACCAATGGTTATGCCCTACACGCAAAGAATCCCGTGAGCATGTTCTTGGTCTCGTTGAAGGTCTTTCTGAAGTAGGAGGGGTTGAGAGCGTACATCTTGACTATATAAGGTTACCTGATATTTTTCTTCCCATTGGTCTTCTTCCTAAATATGACCTTGAACAGGAAGAGGAACTTCCGGAATTCGATTTCTGCTACTGCGATGAATGCGTGGCTGAATTTGAAAAGATCCATGGAAAGGACCCACGTGAAATGGAAAATCCAGCAATCGATATGGAATGGAAGCAATTCCGATTAAATAAAATTAAATCTGTGGTTGATGAAGCATATGACATCGTTCATAGAAATGGAAAAAATTTAACTGCCGCCGTGTTCCCTTATCCTGAAATGGCCGATCATATGGTTCGGCAACGCTGGGACAAATGGGAAATCGATGCCGTATTACCTATGATATATCATAATTTCTATAATGAAGATATAGATTGGATAGGTTTTGCAACAAAGCAGGGAGTAAGTGACCTGGAGGGAAAAAACACAGAACTACATTCAGGAGTTTTTATTCCTAGTATGACTGGAGAGGACCTGTTGGAGGCGATAGACCAGGCGAAAGAAAATGGTGCTCTTGGTATTGCTCTATTCGATGGCGGTGCACTAAAAGATGAGCATTTAAAGGTGATTCTAAATGCAACTAAATAATTGATCTTCTTAAAATGAATGGCCTATTCTCATTGTTAAAAATTTTATGAATTTCTTTTTCAAAAAGAATTCTTCCTTAAACAAAGTTTGACTTAGCAGTAAAATTATTTTACATATCTAATATCAGTTATATAAAAAAATTAAAAAAGTTTATTTAATTTAATAGAAAATTATAAATTTACTGGAGAACTTTGTATTTTGAGATATCATTATATTATGTAATCTTAAAATATTGATTTTGATTATTAACATAATTTAACTAGCTATTCAAACTTATTGCGTGGTAAAATCGCAAATGAATTAATCACAAAAACTAAAACCAATGGTCAAAAAATTACCTTACATGCTGGCTGCAATGTTTTTATTTTTTCAAAGCATTGTTGCCCAGGAACAGGTTGTAACAGGGAATGTTACAGATGGTGAGAGCGGTTTACCGCTTATGGGTGTTACTATTGTTGAAAAAGGAACCGGTAATGGTTCGGTTACCGATTTTGATGGTAATTATACTATAGAAGCTTCCCCGGATGCTGTCTTTGTATTTTCGATGATAGGATACGGAAGTCAGGAAATTGCTCTAGACGGCAGAACCACCTTAGACGTGGTAATGTCTGTAGACGCAGAGGCGCTGGACGAAGTAGTTGTTACATCCCTGGGACTTACCAGAGAAAAGAAATCACTTGGTTATGCCGTGACCGAACTTCAATCTGAAGAAGTAAATGAGGTAAAGGATTATAACGTTGCCAACTCGCTTGTAGGTAAAGTTCCGGGATTGGTAGTTAACCAGTCCAGTGGGGTAGGATCTGGTTCCAGGATCACCATTCGTGGTAACAATACGCTTACCGGTAACAATCAGGCCTTAATAGTTGTAGATGGTATTCCAATCGATGCTTCCGGGAATGAATCGGGAGGTAGTATCTTCAATAGTACCGTAACTGGAGGAGGTATTACAGATATTAACCCTTCTGATATCGAGTCTATTTCGGTGTTGAAAGGACCAAACGCAGCTGCACTTTATGGTGCACGTGCCGCTAGTGGTGTAATTCTTATTACCACAAAAAAAGGAACAAGAGGTAGAGGTCTTGGTGTTTCTATTAACTCAAATGTTGTTTTTGAGAACCCAATGTTTCTTCCAGAATTTCAGAATGAATATGGTCAGGGAACCAATGGCGCGTTTTACGCCGATCTTGAAAACTTCGGAGGTTCTTCCTGGGGACCAAGATTTGATGGTTCCAGCCAACTTTATTATACTGGAGAGCAGCGTCCATATGAAGCTCAGTCTAATAATATAGATGACTTTTTTGAAACCGGCCTACAATCTATCAATACAGTAGCGATAGATAAAGGAGGAGAAAATTTCAGTACACGTTTTTCTTATACGAATAACAATACCAGTGCAGTGTTGCCAAACTCAGATCTACAAAGTCATAACTTTAACCTGAGAGCCCTGGTAGACCTTTCTGATAAATTTCATATAGATAGTAAAGCCACCTATTTTACTCAGGACCTTAATAATAGGGTTAACCTGGGAACTGAAGGTGTTTTGGCTTTCGTATATAGAACTCCTAGAAATGTTAGGACTTCTGATCTTAGAAAATACAAGCCTTCACTATGGGAAAATCCTTCAATGTTCCCCGATGAATATGCGGCTATTAGTTATGCCGGACAAAATAAAAGTATTGGTAACCCATACTGGATGCTAAATGAAGATAGCAATGATGAAAGAAGAGACAGATTCATCGGATTCACTAAATTAACATACGAATTCAACGATTGGTTATCTCTTTTCGCAAGAGTTGGAGGGGATGTGACCAATTCCAGAACAGAATATGTTCAGAATTACGGGCATCATTTCTTCTACACCGGTAGATTGAACTACGGAACATTCAAGAATACAGAGATCAATGGGGATTTCCTTTTCACCGCTAATAAGGATATTACAGATAAGTTTAACCTTGTAGCTAATTTTGGAGGTAACTTATCCAAAAGAACCTCTGAAGGGGTGATCGTAAGGGGACAGGATTTTCGTTTACCTTCGAGAGTTTTCCTTAGCAACACGAATATCCAGACAAGTACTCATAATCCACTTCAGATCAAGAAGGTTAATTCATTGTATGGGCAGTTAAGTCTTTCTTTCGATGATTTTCTATACCTGGATCTAACGGGAAGAAACGACTGGTCTTCAACTTTAGCTGAAGATAACCGTTCTTATTTCTATCCATCTGCCAGTTTATCTGTGCTTGTAGATCGTTATATCGATCCTGATAAAGACTGGCTGAATATGCTGAAATTAAGAGGAAGTTGGGCTGATGTTGGTAACGATACCGGGCCATACCAATTATTTCAAACTTTCAGTGTGCCTACACAGGGATACCTTGGTCTAACGGTTCTAAATGGACCGGAGGTTAGATTAAATCCGGACCTTAAACCAGAAAGCGTACAATCATCTGAAGTAGGTCTTGAATTCAATATGTTTGCTAATAGATTCTATGGAGATTTCTCGTACTACTCTATTAGAACAACAGATATGATCTATAATGTACCGGTACCGCCGGGAACAGGTTTTACCTTCTTTAAGGAAAACGTAGGAGAAGTTAGAAATAAAGGTTTCGAAGCAGTTATTGGAGGTACTCCAATTCGTACAGAAAACTTTAAATGGGAATCTGCACTTAACTTCTCAACCAATGAGAACGAACTAATCGCATTAATAGATGGACTGGAAACCTTACCATTGAATACTCTTGGAAACTTTTCTGTGAGAGCAAGTGTAGGAGGTGGAATTGGTGACTTATATGGAACTACCTGGAAAACCAATGAAAATGGGGAAAGACTTGTAAATGCAGAAGGATTTCCACTGGCAGGTGAAGTTGAAAAACTTGGAAATGCACAGCCAGACTGGATAGGTGGTTTCTCAAACACATTCACTTTAAATAACTGGAGTCTAAGGTTATTAGTGGATGGTAGATTTGGTGGAGAAATTTACTCTGCTACTTCAACTTATCTAGATGGAGCAGGGGTTTCAGAAAGAACACTTCAATACAGAGGTGAAGGAGTTGTGGTAGATGCCATCAATGAAGGAACTGGAGCCCAGAACACAGAGTCTATTACAGCTCAGGAATATTGGGGAAGCTATTCTGGCATTACCTCCAACTATATTTATGATCAAACTAATGTGAGATTAAGAGAATTTGCCTTAAATTATAGATTCCCTTCAGATATGGTAGGGCAGATTGGATTAAACCAGGCTTCTATAGGTTTAATAGGAAGAAACCTTTTCTTCTTTTATAAAGATGCTGAGGATATAGATCCCGATTCTTCTATAGGAACTGGTCTTTCAGGTCAGGGGATTTCTCTGAACAATGCACCATCACTAAGAAGTATTGGACTGAATTTGAATATTAATTTTTAAAAAAGAGTTATGAAAGGAATATTAAAAATCTTCAGCGGAAGCTTGCTACTTTTGGTCTTTTTGATATCAGGCTGTTCAGACTTCGAAGAAATAAATACGCAACCGGATGCTTTTACCTCAGAAGAGGTAAGTGCTAAGTATTTCCTTACCGGTTTACAAATTGAACTCTATGCTCCAAACAGATTTCCTTATTGGAGAGCACAATTGATCCACGCAGATCGCTTTGCCGGCCAGTTTACTTTTGGTTACAATGGTTGCTGGTGGACAGACGGTTTAGCCTACAGTTACAATGTAGGATATACTGATGCCGCCTATGACTGGATAGCTGGTTATTTAGGGAAATTCAGTACTTATCAGAATTTCGTTAGGCCTGGAGGAGAGCTTGAAAATGATAAATTCTACGCTATTGGATTAATCATGAAAGGACTTTATTACCAAATGTATACCGATACTTTTGGTATGGTTCCTTATACAGAGGCTTCAAATCCAGATATCGTTACTCCTAAATTCGATACACAGGCTGAAATTTATCAGGGAGTGATCGCAGAGCTTGACGAAGCGATGAGTATCATTGGCGAGGAAAGTATTACTGGAGAAGGACTTGAATTCTTAGCTGAAAACGATCTTTTCTTTAATGGAGACCTTCAGAAATGGAAAAAACTGGCTAATACTCTTAAATTGAGAATGGCTTTAAGAGCTCAGGGAGCTTCAGGAGCTGATTTTGCTACTTCAGCCATAAGTTCAGCACTTCAGAATCCACTGCTTACGGCGGCCGATGAGAATGCCCTTATGGAAAAGGATACAGAGATAGATCAATTTGGGAATGCTGCTTATGGAGATGTCTGGCATAATTTCGGCGGACTTGGGTCTAAGTGGAAAGTTGGTAAGACACTGGTAGATTACCTTAGAGATAATAATGACCCACGTTTACCCTATTATGCAGAACCTATTATTGGTGGAGATGTTGTTTTTACCAGGCCGGCAGAAGGAAATGGTGTCGCTCTATTTGATAAATATGTAGATTTCATTCTAGGGGAATTAGACAATGCGGGAGTAGAGTATACCCGAAGCGGTTCTGCCGATGAGTTTACTATTTCTGTAGCTGAAGGTACTTACTATGTAGGCCAGCCAACCAGACTTAATGGTGATATTTATCCTCATGTTAAATATGAATTATTCTCGGCTCCGGCTGACTATGTAGTAAACCCTAAAAATAGCGGAGCTCCAATTGCTCCTGAAGTCGTTATGACTGCTGCGGAAGGAAACTTTTTGCAGGCAGAAGCAGCGGTGAAAGGACTTGGTGCCGGAGACGCACAGGCACTTTACCAGGAAGGTATAAGACAGTCTATGCTGCAATGGAGCGTAGATGAGGGAGCGATTGCTGAATTCCTTGCTAATGAGGAAATGGCTATGCTTACCGGAAGCATGGAAGAAAATCTTGAGAAGATCGCTGTTCAAAGATGGATAGCAGCTTATACCGATGGTTTTGAAGCATGGGCAATTGTTCGTGATACAGGATACCCTGCTGAACTAGCTGACGGTGTATCTGATTATGATATTTACTCTGCCGGAACACTTAATGGTGAATATCCGGAAAGAATGAGATATGGAAACGTAGAATACAATACGAATGGATCTAATCTGCAAGAAGCTATAGGAGTTCAGGGACCTGATGAGCAGGGAACAGAACTTTGGTGGTCTGCAGACAATTAATTTTATATTAGGATTAGCAAAAAAGGTCGTCAAAAATAATTTTGGCGATCTTTTTTATTTCCGCTAGTCACTCCTTAAATATTTAATTCTTTTAAAGAATCAGATCATGAAAAAATTGAAGTTAATCACGCAGGTTTTACTTTTAGTAGCCCTGGTTTTCAGTCTCATTTCCTGCAAAAACAAAGCTGCAGCAAAAGAGAAGGAATTAAAAAGCGAGGTAATAGCAGCTCAAAATGATGATTTTAAAGTAATCGCTTACTGGACTGGCCTGGGCAGGGAGATAGAAGATAAAACTGCACGCCAGCTTGACCAGGTGATTTATAGTTTTCTGCATCTTGAAGGAAACCAGCTAAAAGTCACTTCTGAAGACAGTCATAATCTGGAATATCTCAAATCTTTAAAAGAAGTAAACCCTAATCTGAAAGTACTTATTTCTCTAGGAGGCTGGGGAGGTTGCGAAACCTGTTCTGAAGTTTTTTCTTCGGAACGAGGCATAAACGACTTTGTAATTTCGGTAGGCCAGATTTTAAAAGAATATAATGCAGACGGTATTGACCTTGATTGGGAATATCCTGCAATAGCCGGGTATCAGGGTCATGCATATAAGCCTCAAGATCGGGAAAACTTCACCATGCTGGTAAGCGAATTACGCGATGTTCTCGGTAAGGATAAAGTAATAAGTTTTGCTGCCGGTGGTTTCAGGGATTACCTGGAAAAATCTGTGGACTGGAATAAAGTGATGCCTCTGGTAGATCACGTAAATATCATGACCTACGATATGGTTAGTGGAGGAAGTACTAAGACCGGGCATCATACCTCCTTATATTCAACTAAAGGGCAGAAGTCGTCTGCAGATAATTCTATTCAATATTTGGATTCAATCGGCGTGCCTTCTGAAAAGATGGTCATAGGAGCTGCATTTTATGCACGGGTATGGGAAGAAGTTCCCGATTCTTTAAATGGCCTTTATCAGAAAGGAAAATTCAAAGAATCTGTTCTATTTAAGGATCTGGAGGACTATGCAAAAACTTCATCAGGATATAAATATTTCTGGGATTCTGAAGCTCACTCTCCATATATTTACAACCCCGAAAAAGGCGTTTTTATAACTTATGACGACTCTTTATCGGTTTCCGGTAAAACAGATTACGCTTTGGAAAATAATCTTGGAGGAATAATGTTCTGGAGATTATCTGGAGATAAACCTGAAGGTTTACTGGATGTTATTAAAAATGAGATAAAAACACATAAGAATTAATTACCGCCCTAAATGACCAGAATTTTAAAGATCCTTCCTGTTCTATTTGTACTTTTTATGTTTGGCTGTAAGTCTACTCAAACTGTAACTCCCAGTAAAGAAGAGCCTACTGAAGAAACTCAGCCAATAAATAGTGAGAAAGAAGAGAAAGTTATCGTAGAACAGGAGGAGGAGATCCCCGAGGAGGAAATAAGTATTTCAAAGAAGGAAAAGAAACAACCTCCTTTAAATATCCAAGAATTCAGGGCGGCCTGGGTGGCAACGGTGGCTAATATAAACTGGCCAAGTAAAGGCGGTCTTTCCACTTCTCAACAAAAACAGGAAGCACTAAAACTTTTAGATTTTCTTCAGTCGCATAACTTTAATGCGGTGATATTCCAGGTTAGACCACAGGCAGATGCATTATATAAAAGTGATCTGGAGCCCTGGTCTTATTTTCTTACCGGAAAGCAGGGAAAAGCTCCTGAGCCATTTTACGATCCTTTGGAGTTCTGGATCGCCGAAGCTCACAAAAGAGGTCTGGAATTGCATGTATGGTTAAATCCTTATCGTGCACATCATACCACTGGAGGAGATATTACTGAAACTTCGATTATCAGGAAGAAACCTGAATTGGCAATCGAGCTTGCCAACGGGATGTGGTGGCTGGATCCCGCGAATAGTAAAACTCAGGATCATTCAGCAGCAGTGGTTATGGATATTGTGCAGCGCTATGATATAGATGGGGTTCATTTCGACGATTATTTTTATCCTTACGATTCTTATAATGACGGTAATGATTTTCCGGATAATTCTTCCTTTCTGGCTTATCAAAATGAGAATGGAAAGCTCTCCAGAGCCGATTGGAGAAGGGATAATGTGAACAGGTTCATCAAGAGGATCTATAACGAGATCAAAGCTGAAAAACCATATGTGAAATTCGGTTTAAGTCCTTTTGGGATCTGGAGACCGGGATACCCCCAATCTGTTAGTGGATATGATCAATATGATAAACTTTATGCTGATGCCAAATTATGGCTGAACGAAGGCTGGATAGATTATTTTACTCCGCAATTATACTGGCAGATCAATCAATATGGGCAAAGTTTCCCTGAACTATTAGGATGGTGGGAATCTGAAAACACTAAAAACAGGCACTTATGGCCGGGCATTAAAGTAGGTCTTGGCGGTGATGAGAAGAATATTGATGAAACCATAAACCAGATAATGATCACCCGTGGAATGCTTCCGGAAAGCAAGGGAACGGTTCATTGGAGTATAGGCCCGCTTTTAGAACATGAAGATCTGGCCAAAGCTTTGGTTGAAGGACCTTATAGAAAAAGAACCCTGGTCCCGGCAAGCCCCTGGATAGATGATTCGGCACCAGACACTCCAATAGTGAATGTTAGTATAGAAAATGACAGGCTTCAAATGAAATGGGAGGTTTCTCAACCTTCTGAAGTAGATAAATATGTTCTTTGGTTTAAATATGATGAAGGAAACTGGGATTACAAGATCCTTTCCGGAGATGTTACTTTCTATAGTCTTCAGAATATAGTTGGAGAAAAGAAAAGAGCTATGGATAAGATTGGAATTACCGCGGTTGACAGGCTGGGTAACCAAAGTGAATTTAAAGAAATAGACCTAAATAATAAGTAGATGAGCCCTTTACTGGTATTTGGTGTTATTGCGGCATATTTTATAGTCCTTCTGGGGATTAGTTACTTTACTTCCGGAAAATCTGATAACGAGACCTTTTTTACCGCGAACCGCCAGTCTCCCTGGTTTTTGGTAGCCTTCGGAATGGTGGGAGCATCCTTATCTGGAGTCACCTTTATTTCGGTTCCAGGGGAAGTAGGAAACTCTAACTGGACCTATCTGCAGTTTGTGATGGGTAATATGATTGGCTATGCGGTAATTGCTTTTGTGCTTATCCCTTTATTTTATAAGCTGAAACTGGTTTCCATCTATGAATATTTAAAGAATAGATTCGGCCAGAAATCCTATTATACAGGTTCGGTATTTTTCCTTATCTCCCAGACCATTGGTGCATCTTTCAGATTATTCCTTGCCGCGGTGGTTCTTCAAATCGCCTTTTTTGATGCTTTCGGAATACCATTTTATATAACTGTACTTACTACGATTCTTCTTATCTGGTTATACACCTTCAGAGGTGGTATTAAGACCATCGTATGGACCGATACTTTACAGACAACCTTCCTGTTACTTGCTGTTGTTATAAGTATAGTGATGATCGTAGACCAGATGGGATTAAGCTTTTCAGAAATGATCACTACTGTTTCTGAAAGTAAAATGTCTACCGTTTTTGACTGGGACTGGCGCTCGAACAGGAATTTCTTTAAAACCTTCCTGGCGGGAATATTTATAACCATCGCGATGAATGGCCTGGATCAGAATGTAATGCAGAAGAATTTAACCTGCAGGAATAAAAAGGACGCCCAGAAAAATATTTTATGGTTCTCGGTTACCTTTTTCTTTTCAACGGTATTATTCCTGGCCTTGGGTGTGTTATTGTATAAATTTGCTATGGATCAGGGAATCTCTATTCCTGAAAGTACAGATGACCTTTATCCATTACTGGCCTTGAATCATTTTGGGATACTTGCCGGAGTGGTCTTTTTACTGGGGATCATCGCTGCGGCATTTTCCAGTGCCGATTCTGCTTTAACCGCTTTAACCACCTCCTTTTGTGTGGATATTCTTGATCTTCCCAATAAGAAAACCGGTCAGAGAAAAACACGCTTACTGGTTCATATTGGTTTTACCCTGCTTATGTTCCTGGTAATCATTATTTTTAATAGCTTCAATGATACAAGTGTGGTGAGCGCTGTTTTTAAAGTAGCCGGATTCACTTATGGGCCACTATTAGGTTTATTTGCCTTTGGGTTACTTAATAAAAGAGCCGTCAGGGATAAATTCGTCCCTTATATCTGTATCCTGGCTCCTATAATTTCGGTGATCCTTGATCAGAATTCTGAAGCCTGGTTTAATGGGTACCAGTTTGGATTTGAAATATTGCTGGTGAATGCTGCATTAACCTTTCTTGGGCTTTGGCTGAATCATAATAAAGGATCGAATTTGAAATAAATCTTAAAAATGGAAATAGCTTTTAAAAGTTTCAATTTAGAGTTAAAAAACACTTTTACCATCAGCCATGGTTCACGCGATTTCCAGCCAACACTAATTGTTATTTTATCTGATGGTGGTTTTACCGGTTTTGGGGAGGCTGCCGCTACGGTATATTACGGAGTAACGGTTGAAAAGATGATCGCTTCCATAAAATCTGTAGAGCCAATAATCGCCAAGAATATTCATCGTACTCCGGAAGAGATCTGGGAGCTTACTTTTCCGCATTTAAAAGATAACCCTTTTGCTCAATGTGCTTTGGATATGGCCATTCATGATCTTCACGGAAAACGCAACAGAATGCCGCTCTATAAAATGTGGAAACTTGATAATTCTAATGTTCCGCTTACCAATTATACTATTGGTATAGATTCCGTAGAAAATATGGTAAAAAAGATCGTTGAATTTCCCTGGCCTTTATATAAGATAAAACTGGGAACAGATGATGATATCGCCATTGTAAAGGAACTCCGAAAGCATACAGATTCGGTATTTCGTTTAGATGCTAATGCTGCCTGGACAGTAGAACAGGCTGTAAAAAACAGTGATGCTCTAAAAGATCTTGAGGTGGAATTCCTGGAGCAACCTTTAAAACCTGAAGATACAGAAGGAATGAAGGAGCTTTATAAAAGATCAAAACTTCCTTTGATCGCAGATGAAAGTTGTATCGTAGAGGAGGATGTAGAAAAATGCGCACCATTTTTCCATGGGGTTAATATAAAGCTTACCAAATGTGCGGGAATAACCCCTGGAAGGAGAATGATCAAAAAGGCCCGCTCACTTGGTCTTAAAGTTATGGTTGGCTGCATGACCGAATCTACAGTTTCGATGTCTGCAATCGGACAGTTATTGCCAATGCTTGATTATGTGGATATGGATGGTGGATTGCTTATAAAAGATGATATTGCCGACGGAGTGAAAGTATATGATGCACAGGTTCATTTTCCAGATCGGAATGGAACCGGAGCGAAATTGATTAATTTTGAATAAATATTTGAATACTATGAATATCAGATTGAACTATTTGGCCTTTTTGGCTTTTTTGACACTTGTTTCCTGTGGAGAAAAAGCTGAAAAAGAAGATGTCAATGAAGCAAATAAGGTCATTTCCCAGGTTTCTGAAAAATACGCTCCCGATAAAAGGGTTGCGCTTTTTGATATAGAGGCTGTAAAAAAAGATCAGTCATATATCCTAAAAGGGGAATCTAATCTTCCCGATGCGGTAGAAGATCTCAAGCAAAAAATGAAAGCTGAGGATCTAAAATTTACCGATAGCATTGCCATGCTTCCAGATTCTAAAGGTTTGGAAGGTAAAACTATGGGTGTGGTAAAGATCTCAGTGGCTAACATAAGGGATGAGCCTAAACATTCAGCACAACTGGTAACCCAGGCAACACTGGGAATGCCTTTAAAGGTTTATAAGAAACAAGGAGGCTGGTATTATATTCAAACTCCAGATGGTTATTTAGGCTGGGTAGATTACGGCGGTCTGGCGAATAAAACTCCTGAAGAATTTTCAGAATGGAAATCGGCAGAAAAACTTATTTACCTGAAGCCTTTCGGCGGTTCTTATGAAAAACCTGATAATAGTTCTCAAAGTGTAGCAGATCTGGTTGCCGGAGACATTATAGAGCTTTTAAGCGAAGAAAACGGTTTTTACAAGGTCAAGTATCCTGACGGCAGAGAAGCTTTCATAGAAGCGTCTGAAGCCAAACCTTACCAGGAATGGTTAAGTTCTCTGGAAATGGAAAAGGAGGACCTAGTGGAAACTTCAAAAAAATTGATGGGTCTGCCTTACCTGTGGGGCGGAACTTCTCCCAAAGGAGTAGATTGCAGCGGTTTTACAAAAACGGTTTACTTCCTTAACGGCATCGTTTTACCAAGGGATGCTTCTCAACAGGTTCACACGGGTAAACTTATAGATACTACAAGAAATTTCGAAAAGCTGATCCCGGGAGATCTTCTATTCTTCGGAAGGCCCGCTACAGATTCTACTTCAGAAAGGGTAATTCATGTGGGAATGTGGATCGGTGACAATAAATTCATTCATTCTATGGGAGATGTTCACGTTAGCACAATGGACTCTACAGATTCAGAATTTGATGAATATAACTACAATCGGTATCTGCGAACCAAAAGGGTTTTTAACGAGGAGGATGATAAGCTTCTTTATTTAAAACAAAAAGACATTTTTACTGATGGAAGTTCTGAAGTGGTTTCAGAATAAACTGCATTAATTATAAACAAAAAGCCCGGGTGATAATCCCGGGTTTTTTGTTTGGTGTAATATAATTCTGATCAAAGGAATTTCTGATATAGATTATACAGTACTTTTATTTCATATTCACTCAGAATAGGATCTTCATAATCTTCCTGAATAAAGTGAAGTTTAAATGACTTGATAGCATCATCTAGATTTGAGACATCATATCCAATGACCTTTAATGCCATTTTAGGGTCGAATCCTTCCGGGATAACTTCCGGAAAGAGAATATTATCTAAAAAGTTTAATTCATAGCTGGGGATGTCACTCGTCATAATGTTCAAGGTGTATGGTTGTGCCATTTCCATTCTAAGCTTGTTCACTTCATCTTCATCATACCATAAACCATAACCTTCCTCAGCCAGTCTTTTCCAGGGAAAATTGGCATTGGGATCCACTTTTCTTCCTGGAGCAATATCTGAATGACCTATAAAATTTTTATCGGGAATATTGAATTTCGTCTTTAGCTCCTTTAAAACATCCAGCAGACTTTTGATTTGGGCTTCGGTAAAAGTGTCGAAACCATTATTGTCCAGTTCAATTCCAATAGAGGTAGAGTTGAGGTCGGTAGTGGTTCCCCACATTCCAACTCCGCCATGCCATGCGCGGTAATAATCGTTGAGCATATGATAAATTTCTCCATCTCTGGATATTACATAATGCGCGCTTACCTGGGCTCTGGGAAGGGTAAATGTGTTTAAGGTTTGTCTCACCGAATCCTGTGCAGTGTGGTGAATAACGACGTAATTTGGTTTCCTGAGGTTGAAATTTGTAGTTCCAACAGCATATTCACCATAATTAAGTGTATCTGATTCTTTATCTTTTTCAGGGGTGAATTCCTCAAGCTGTTTGGCATATTCCTTTGCCTGTTTTTTATAGACTTTATTGGTTTTCTTATAAGGGTTAGAACTGCATGAAATAAGCAGTCCTGTGGTAATTATAAAAATTCCTCGCTTTACTCCATTCATCATTTATCAGGTTTTATTTTACCTAGAATTTCCAACGTACAAAGGCTTCCATAGCTTCATAATTCGCCAGACCCAGTTTATGATAATTTACAGCTGTCTCACGATTTCTTTCTTCAGCTCTTATCCAGAATTCACGTTCATCATCACCGGGGAATACTGGCCTGTCTTTCTGGGATTGATGCTGAAAGATCGCGTGTCTTTTTCTATGGACTTCCTGAGGAGAAAGCGGAACAGCCATTTCAATTTCATGTACCTGGAATTCCTGCCAGGCACCACGATATAACCATAACCAGCAATCTTTAACCCAGTCTTCAGTTTTCTTCAAACGAGTGAGGGCTTCTAAAATTATCCTGAAGCAAACGATATGGGTTCCATGCGGATCGGCGAAATCACCGGCTGCAAATACCTGGTGAGGTTTAATTTTTTTAAGCAATTCCATCGTTAATTTTACATCTTCTTCAGTTACCGGATTCTTTTTCTTTTTTCCGGTTTCATAAAAAGGAAGCGCCATAAAATGGATCTGATCGTCTTTTAGTCCGGCGTATCTCGCCCCGGCGATAGCTTCAGTTTTTCTTATAAATCCTTTTACCTCCTGGATCTCATCAAGGTCTATTTCATTAGGTTGTTTTGTTTTCAGAAAACTACGCATCTCGTCATAAATAGACTCAAATTTCGCAGTATCCTCTCCAATACTTTTCTTAAAATCGATGGCGAATTCCATATAACGAAGTACATCGGTATCCCAAACCGCAGTATTTCCAGAGGTTTGATAGGCTACATGCACATCATGACCCTGGTCTACCAGGCGAATAAAAGTTCCTCCCATAGAGATAACGTCATCATCTGGATGTGGACTAAAGATCAGAGACCTTTTATGAGAAGGCTCCTTACGTTCCGGTCTTTGCGAATCATCTGCATTTGGTTTTCCTCCGGGCCAGCCGGTTATACTATGTTGTAGTTCATTAAATACACTGATATTTATATCGTAAGCCGGTCCCTGTTCTGTTGCCAGCTGAGCCATCCCGTTGGAGTTATAATCCTCTTCAGTTAATTTCAGAATAGGCTTATTTACATTTCTTGATAACCAGATAACCGCTTTTTTAATAAGGGCAGGAGTCCAGTTACAATCCTTTACTAGCCAGGGAGTGTCGAACCTTGTAAGCTCAGAAGCTGCATCCTTATCCAGGATAAATTCAACATTATCTGATAATTGTAAGAATGTTGCAGGAACACTAGAGGAGATCTCTCCTTCAACGGCTTTTCTAATAATTGGAGCTTTCTTCTTGCTCCAGGCCATAAGGATGATTTCCTTAGCCTTAAATATGGTTCCAATTCCCATGGTTATGGCCTTGGTAGGAACGTTTTCCTTTCCCCCAAAATCACGGGAGGCATCACGACGAGTTAAGTCATCCAGGGTTACCAGCCTGGTACCTGAGTTTGGTGCAGAACCTGGTTCATTAAAACCAATATGTCCTGTTCTACCAATTCCTAAAATTTGCAGGTCCAAACCACCAACCTGGGTGATCTTTTTTTCATAATCCAGGCAGTAATCTGCAATATCTTCCTTTGCCAGGGTACCATCGGGAATATGAATATTTACCCTTGGAATATCGATGTGATCAAAAAGCTGTTCGTCCATAAACCTGACATAGCTTTGCTTGGCATCAGGTTTCATGGGGTAATATTCATCCAGGTTAAAAGTGATCACATTCTTAAAACTTAAACCTTCTTCCTTATGTAGTCTAATCAGTTCACTGTAAACCTCTACCGGTGTAGCCCCGGTTGCTAGACCTAAAACCGCATTTTCCCCGTCCTTTTGTTTGGATTGAATAATATCAGCGATCCTGCGAGCAACTTTTTTAGATGCGATGTGTTCGTCTTCGAAAACATTTACCGCTAATTTTTCAAAGCGGGTTTCTTCTAATAGGTTTAGTCTGGCCATAACTGTTTACAATAAATTAGTTTTTCAGCTAACCATTACTAGATTTTAACATGGTTACCTGATCTTTAAATATTTCTTCCATAACTGCGATGGTACCTCCGAACAAGCAGGAATTAGGACCGAGGTTAGATAACTCTATACTGGTCTTTTCCTTGAGTTGCATCATGCAGTATGTATTCGTTGATTGTTGAATGGGAGTGGTAATAAATTGTTTAGCCTGTGCTATTTCACTTTCCAGGATGATCAATTCCGGGTTAAAGATCTGTATAAGTACAGCTATACCTTTACCAAGGTTGATACCAATTTCAGATAATAGATTTATGGCAAATTGATCGCCTTTATTCGCAGCCTGGATAATGGCACGTGGTTCCATTTTTTCGAATTCCTCCCCTTTGAGATTATTCAGGATGGATGTTTGTCCTTTAGCCAGTCCTTCCTTCGCCTTTCTTACAAGGGCAAGTCCTGAAGCTTCGGTTTCCAGGCATCCTCTTTTTCCACAATGGCATAAAAGTCCATCTTCAACCATAGGAATATGGCCAAATTCACCAGCAAATCCAGAATGTCCCGTATGCATTTTACCGCCCATGATAATTCCGAGACCAATTCCCCAGTCCATAGAGATAACCAGAACATTTTCTTTATCCTTGGCGATGCCGAATCTATATTCTGCCAGGCAGGCACTTTTTGTATCATTTAGGATCACCACCGGTTTCTTGAATTTCTTTTCGAATTTATCCTGAAGTGATTCCGGCGCCTGTTCTGCAAGGTAATAGGTAAAGTTCTTTCCTTCGGAAGTTGAAACCAGTCCCGGCATGCTGATACCAACTCCCAAAAGTTTATCGGTATCAATCCCAGATCTTTCAACTAATTCCTGCGACTTTTCATTGAGAAGGTCCACAATGTTAGAATCAGGAGATATCTCTGAGGTAATAGTTTCCTCCATTATGATGGAGTGATTGTTATCTGTAATCGCAATTTTGATCTTAAAGCGCATTATGTGTATGCTTAGTACAAAAAAGGATTGTTCTTTAAGGCCGTAGAGATCGGGTTTGCGACCTCCTTCAGATTTACCCTGACCAGATTTTTCAACAATTCCGGTTTCCATTAACTGGTTAAGTAGAGCCATGGAAGTAGGAAGGCTTATATCGAACTTTTCGCAAATTTCAGCATTGGAGGTGCTGCCATTCAAAAAAAGATATTTAATGATCTTAATTTTCTGTAGGAACTTTTTTCTTTCAATATTACTAATGTCTGCGAGCGCGTCTTTAGTGATAAGAAAGTCTTGTAAATTTTTAGTCATATAGTTGTTTGGAAATTTTAAAGCAGCCCAAAATAAGCTAATTATTTAAGTTTCCTTAAGCCAGAATTAAAAATATAAAAAATATCCAATTATTGAAACAATTAAATAAAAATTTTACTTAAGATCTCTTAATTAGTAAAAAATTATACTTTTACATTTCATAGAAGTGGTTTAATGTTGGAAGTGAGAGCGAAATTTATCGGAAATTAGCGCACTAATTAATTAGATGGAGACAAAAGAAATAAATATCAAGCAACGTTATTTTGCCCTTGACGTCCTGAGAGGAATGACCATTGCACTTATGATTCTGGTAAATACACCTGGAAGCTGGTCTACTATTTACGCCCCGTTTAAGCATGCTGCCTGGCACGGATTTACAATTACAGATCTTGTTTTTCCAACCTTCCTGTTTGTTATAGGTAATGCCGCCAGTTTTAGTCTTCATAAATACGAGAACAGATCTGAAGCTGATTTTATTAAGAAAGTACTTAAAAGAAGTGTCCTTATATTTTTAATAGGAATATTGCTCAATGCTTTTCCGTTTGTATTCAGAGAAGGGAATGAGTTTATACTTAAAGATTTTAGTAAACTCCGTATCATGGGCGTTTTGCAGCGAATCGCTCTTTGTTATCTATTTGCTTCTTTGTTTCTTCATTATTTTAAAATGAGACATGTACTTACCTTAAGTACGTTGCTCCTTCTCGCATATTGGTTTGTGATGTGGTATTTTGGAACTCATCCAGATCCTTACAGTCTTGAAAATAATGCTGCCTTAAAATTCGATTTACTAATATTTGGTAAAGAGAATTTATATAATGGGTTCGGAATCCCATTTGACCCCGAAGGACTTCTAAGTACCATCCCGGCGATAGTAAATGTAATTGCGGGGTATGTAGCTGGAAAATTTATTCAGAGATCTGGGAATAATATGTCTACAGTTCTGAGGTTATCAATTGCTGGATGTGTTTTATTAGGAATTGCCTTGATCTGGTCTCCATATTTCCCTATCAATAAAGGAATTTGGACGAGTACTTTTGTACTTTACAGCACCGGCTGGGATCTGATTATCCTTGGTTTTCTTATACTGATCATTGAGGTATTCGGATTTAAAAAATGGACCTATTTCTTTGAAGCTTTTGGTAAGAACCCACTGTTCATTTTTATAATGTCTGGCGTGGTAGTTATGCTTATGGCAATTATATATATTGACGGGCAACCCATGAAACCATGGATCTACAATAATTTTTATTTAAGCTGGTTAAGTGATTACAATGCCTCACTAGCCTTCGCAATTTCGTACATGTTGCTAATGTGGGTGATCGGTTATATTTTGGACAAAAGAAAGATTTATATAAAAGTTTAAAAGAGTTAATTCTAGATGCAGTTAAACAAAGCCGTATTATTAATGATCACCGCTATATTATTCGGAAAGGATCTTATAGCTCAGGAATCACAGGTAAAGGAACCGGAATTCTTAAAGTATGTGAACAGCAAATGGGTAGATTCGGTGATGACCGAATTATCTCCTGATGAGCGTATAGCGCAACTTTTAATGATCCCGGCCTTTTCGAACAGATCTGATGATCACAAAAAAGAGATTTTAAATTATATAGAAGAATATAAGATTGGCGGACTTATTTTTATGCAAGGTGACCCCAGGTCTCAGTTAGAATTAATGAATGCCTATCAGCAGGCGTCTAAAATTCCACTTATCGGGGCTATTGATGCTGAATGGGGATTAGGAATGAGATTGGATAATACCATTAATTTTCCATATCAGATGGCCCTGGGTGCAATTCAGGATGAGGAATTGATTTATGAGATGGGCGTTGAGATTGCGAAACAACTCAAACGAACTGGGCTTCATATTAATTTCGGTCCGGTAGTGGATGTAAACAATAATCCGCAGAACCCGGTAATAAATTACCGCTCTTTCGGTGAGGATAAGCTGAATGTAACCCAAAAGGGGATAGCCTACATGAAAGGGATGCAAAGCCAGAATTTACTGGCCACCGCGAAGCATTTCCCGGGGCACGGTGATACAGATACAGATTCGCATTATGCCTTACCGCAGATAAACCATCCATTTGAAAGACTCGATGAACTGGAAATGTATCCGTTTAAAGAATTGATAAACGAAGGAATTGGCGGGGTAATGGTAGCCCATCTGGATATTCCTGCCCTGGATTCTACCGGCGCTCCTTCCACCTTATCTAAACCAATAATAACCGGAATATTAAAAGAACGTCTGGGCTTTAAAGGTCTTATTGTTACAGATGCCATGAATATGAAAGGCGTGGCTGAAGGGAATGAACCGGGAGAAGTTGATAAAATGGCGGTTCTGGCAGGGAACGACCTGCTGGAGTTTTCAGAGGATATTCCCAAAGCGATCAGGGAAATTCGTAAAGCCGTAGATGAAGGGCTTATTAGCCAGGAAGAGATCGATGCCCGTTGCCGTAAGATCCTTGCCGTAAAACAATGGGTGGGATTGGATAAATATGAAACACTTCCGGTAAAAAATATTGAAAAAGACCTGAATAATCCTGCAGCCAATCTGCTGAATAGAAAATTAGTGGAAGCATCGCTCACCTTGCTGAAA